>NZ_JACEOG010000001.1:2432192-2694450 GCF_013868155.1 Aeromicrobium phoceense | reverse complement strand
GTCCTGTCCCGCCCCCGCCGCCGTAGGACGGCGGCGGGGGCGGGACAGGACCACCCGGGGTCTCCGGGTCGGGTCCGGTGGGCGGCTCGTTGGTCGACATGGGGCGAGCATAGGGAGGTTGAGCGGCTCCGTACACCGTGCGGAACATCGATCATGCCAGTGATGCTGTCCCGAAACGGAGGGTGCGTGCCGGTTGACCGCGGTGCGGGGATACGCTGGAGGTCAGTTCGGAGCCGAGTCCCGACAGGGGAAGGGAGAGTGCGATGACCGTGCTCGACGACATCCTCGCGGGGGTGGCCGAGGACCTGGCCGAGCGTCAGAGCCGGGTCTCCCTGGACGACCTCAAGCGCCAGGCCGACAAGCAGCCGCCGGCCCTGGATCCCATGCCGGCGTTCCGCGCCGAGGGCGTGTCGGTGATCGCCGAGGTCAAGCGTTCCAGTCCCAGCCTGGGCGCGCTCGCCGACATCAAGGACCCGGCCCAGCTCGCCGCCGACTACGCGGCCGGCGGCGCCGCCGCGATCAGCGTGCTCACCGAGCAGCGTCGCTTCAACGGCACCCTCGACGACCTGCGCGCCGTGCGTGGCCAGGTCGACGTGCCGGTGCTGCGCAAGGACTTCATCACCACGTCGTACCAGCTGTGGGAGGCGCGAGCCGCCGGCGCCGACATGGCCCTGCTCATCGTGGCCGCTCTCGACCAGAACGCGCTGGAGTCGCTCATCGACCGTGCCCGGTCGATCGGCCTGACCCCGCTGATCGAGGTCCACGACGAGGCCGAGGTGCGCCGCGCCCTCGCGGCCGACGCCGACCTCATCGGCGTGAACGCCCGCAACCTCAAGACCCTCGAGGTCGACCGCGGCACCTTCGAGCGCCTCGCCCCCCGGATCCCCGACTCGGTGGTGAAGGTCGCCGAGTCCGGTGTCCGTGGACCGCACGACGTGATCGAGTACGCGCGCTTCGGCGCCAACGTCGTGCTCGTCGGCGAGACCCTCGTGAGGGGCGACGATCCCCGCGCCACCGTGGCGGACCTGGTCGCGGCCGGCTCCCACCCGGCCCTGCAGCACCGATGGCAGCCGAGCTGAGACCACCAGCTCCCCGCCGACCCCTCACCCAGGACGACCATGACTGACATCTCCGGCCGATCGCCGTCGCGATCGGCGCTTCCCGACGGTCCGGGCCACTTCGGCCGCTTCGGCGGCCGGTTCATGCCCGAGGCCCTGATCGCCCCGCTCGACGAGATCACCCGCGAGTGGGAGGCCGCCCAGGCCGATCCCGCGTTCCGCGCCGAGCTCGACCGCATGCTGCGCGAGTACGCCAACGTGCCCAGCCCGCTGTACGAGGCGCACCGGTTCTCCCGGGCCGTCGGTGCGCGCATCCTGCTCAAGCGCGAGGACCTCAACCACACCGGCGCCCACAAGATCCGCAACGTGATCGGGCAGGCGCTGCTGGCCAAGCGCATCGGCAAGCCGCGCTGCATCGCCGAGACCGGGGCCGGCCAGCACGGCGTCGCCTCCGCCACGGCGTGCGCCTACCTCGACCTGGACTGCACCGTCTACATGGGCCAGGTCGACACCGAGCGCCAGGCGCTCAACGTCGCCCGCATGCAGATGCTGGGCGCCGAGGTCATCCCGGTCACCACCGGCAGCGCCACCCTCAAGGACGCGATCAACGAGGCCCTGCGCGACTGGGTCACCACGGTCGACACCACGCACTACCTCTTCGGCACCGCCGCGGGCCCGCACCCGTTCCCGACGATGGTCCGCGAGCTGACCCGGGGCATCGGCGACGAGGCCCGCGCCCAGGTCCTCGATCTCGACGGCAGGCTGCCCGACGCGGCCGTCGCGTGCGTGGGCGGCGGATCGAACGCGATCGGCCTCTTCACGGCGTTCGTGCCCGACGAGAGCGTGCGGCTCATCGGCATCGAGGCGGGCGGCGACGGCTTCGAGACCGGTCGGCACGCCGCCACGATCACCGCCGGCGAGGTCGGCGTGCTCCACGGTGCCCGCTCGTTCCTGCTGCAGGACGAGGACGGCCAGACGATCGAGTCGCACTCGATCAGCGCCGGCCTCGACTACCCGGGCGTGGGCCCCGAGCACGCGCACCTGGCCGACATCGGACGGGCCCAGTACCGGCCCGCCACCGACGCCCAGGCGATGTCCGCGTTCGACCTGCTGTGCAAGACCGAGGGGATCATCCCGGCGATCGAGTCGGCGCACGCGCTGGCCGGCGCGGTCGAGCTCGCCAAGGAGCTGGGCCCCGACGCCACGATCCTGGTCAACCTCTCGGGCCGCGGCGACAAGGACGTGCACACGGCCGCGAAGTACTTCGGGCTGCTGGACGAGAACGACCGGGCGGAGACCGACCGATGACCGTCGTTGACGAGCTGTTCGAGCGGACGCGCGCCGAGAACCGCGCGGCCCTCGTGGGCTACCTGCCCGCCGGGTTCCCCACGGTGGACGGCTCCATCGCCGCCATCGGCGCCATGATCGAGGCCGGGGTCGACCTGGTCGAGGTGGGCCTGCCGTACAGCGATCCCGTGATGGACGGGCCCACGATCCAGGCCGCCGCGGAGGCCGCGCTGGTCAACGGCACCCGGGTCGACGACGTGTTCCGCGTCGTGGAGGCCTCGGCCGCCGGCGCCCCCACCGTCGTCATGACCTACTGGAACCCGGTGGAGCGCCGCGGTGTCGACCGGTTCGCTGCTGACCTCGCCACCGCCGGGGGAGCGGGGCTCATCACGCCCGACCTCATCCCCGACGAGGCCGTCGACTGGGAGCGCGCCTCCCGCGAGCAGGGCCTGGACCGCATCTACCTCGTGTCGCCGTCGTCGTCCGACGAGCGGCTGGCGATGACGGCCGAGGCCGCCAGCGGCTTCATCTACGCCACCGCGGTCATGGGCGTCACGGGCCAGCGTGAGCAGACCAGCAGCCTCGCGCCCGAGCTGGTCGGCCGCCTGCGCAAGGTCACCGACAAGCCCGTCGGCGTGGGTCTCGGCGTCAGCAACGGCGCCCAGGCCCACGAGATCGCCGAGTTCTCCGACGCGGTGATCGTGGGATCGGCGCTCGTGCGCTGCCTCCTCGACCAGCCCGACGAGGCCTCGGGGCTCGCCGCCATCCGCGACCTCGTGACCGACCTGCGCACCGGCGTCGAACGGGACTGACATGACCATCGCCACGTTCATCCCCTCGCCGGAACAGGCCGTCTGGCACCTCGGGCCGCTGCCCCTGCGGGCCTATGCGCTGTGCATCATCGCCGGCGTCTTCGCCGCGATCTGGATCACCGACCGCCGGTTCGTCGCGGCCGGCGGCCGCCCCGGCGCGATCGGCGACGTGGCGATCTGGGCCGTGCCGTTCGGCATCATCGGCGGGCGGATCTACCACGTCCTCACCGATCCCCAGCTCTACTTCGGCGACGGTCGCGACCCGATCGACGCGCTGAAGATCTGGGAGGGCGGCCTGGGCATCTGGGGCGCCATCGCGTTCGGCGGCCTGGGCGCGTGGATCGCCTGCCGCCGGTACGACATCGACTTCCTGAAGATGGCCGACGCCCTGGCACCCGGACTGCTGGTCGCGCAGGCGATCGGGCGGCTCGGCAACTACTTCAACCAGGAGCTCTTCGGGCGTCCCACCACGCTGCCGTGGGGCCTGGAGATCTCCGAGCAGCACCGTCCCGACGGCTACGAACAGTTCGCCACCTTCCACCCCACGTTCCTCTACGAGGCGCTGTGGAACCTCGCGGCCGCGGCGCTGCTGGTCTGGCTGGGCAAGCGCTTCGCGCTGACGCACGGACGGGTGTTCGCGCTCTACGTCATGCTCTACACGCTCGGGCGCGGCTGGATCGAGGCGCTGCGGATCGACACGGTGAACCACATCGGCCCGTTCCGGCTGAACATCTGGACCTCGATCGTGGTGTTCTGCCTGGCGCTGGCCTACTTCGTCTGGGCCGGCCGCCGGTACCGCGAGACCCCTGAGCGTGACGTTTCCGGGGCCGACACGCCGTAGGTGACCCCGGGAACGTCACTGCCAGCGCCTCCTCAGGCCGTCGGGTCCTCGTCGAGCCGGTCCGCGGCCTCCTTGAGCCTGGCCGCCGCGTCGTCGATCTTCTCGGTGAACTTGCCGTCGGTGGCCTTGTCGGCGAGGTCCGCGACCTTGTCGATCGCGGCGTCGATGTCCTCGTCGTGCCGCGCCGCCTCCTCCTTGGCCCGGTCGACCAGCTGCTCGGCGTCCTTGCCCTTGAACCTGTCCAGGAAGCCCATGGGTGCCCCTCTCGTCGATGAAGGACCGCCCGGCGGTCCCGCACGTCACGGTACTTCGGGTCGGCCGCGTCCGCCTGAAAGACTGGGCCCATGAGACCGAGCCGTCCCGTCGTCGCCGTCGTGGGCCCCACCGCCTCGGGCAAGACGCGGCTCTCGGTCGGCCTGGCTCGTGCGGTGGGCGGTGAGATCGTCAACGCCGACTCCGTGCAGCTGTACCGCGGCATGGACGTGGGCAGCGCGAAGGCCACCGAGGCGGAGCGCGCCGGGGTCCCGCACCACCTGCTCGACGTCCTCGACCCCTCCGAGGAGGCGAGCGTCGCGGCGTTCCAGCGGGAGGCGCGCGCCACGATTGAGCAGATCCGTGGGCGCGACGCGGTGCCGATCCTCGTGGGTGGCTCGTCGCTGTACGTGCGCGCCGTGATCGATCCGCTCGACTTCCCGGGCACCGATCCGCAGGTGCGCGCGCGGTGGGCTGATCGCCTCGACGAGGTCGGTCCCGAGGCGCTGCACGCCGAGCTCGGCCTCCGCGACCCGCAGGCCGCCGCGGCCATCCTGCCCACCAACGGGCGCCGGATCGTCCGTGCCCTCGAGGTGGGCGAGCTGACGGGCGAGCCGTTCACGGCCACGATGCCCGAACCGGTGTCGATCTACCCCGAGGTCGTGATGATCGGGCTCGACGTGCCTCGCGACGTGCTCGACGCGCGCATCGACGCCCGCGTCGACGCGATGTGGGCCGACGGCATCGTTGACGAGGTCAGGGGACTGCCCGGTCTCGCGGGCTCGCCAACGGCCTCGCGGGCCCTCGGGTACCAGCAGGTGCTCGCGATGCTGGCCGGTGAGCTGACCGAGGACGAGGCGCGCGACGAGACGAAGTCCGGCACCCGGCGGTTCGCGCGGCGCCAGGACCGGATGATGCGCAAGGACCCGCGTATCCACTGGCTGCCGTTCGACGACCCCGACCTGCTCGGGCGGGCGGTGGCACTCGTCGATCACCCGTAGGCTGGGGACATGGAATTCACGTGGTTCAAGGGGCACGGCACCGAGAACGACTTCGTGCTGCTGCCCGACCACGACGGCACCCTCCACGGTGACCTCGACCCGGCATTCGTGGCCGCCCTGTGCGACCGGCGCCGCGGCATCGGCGCCGACGGTGTCATGCGTGTCGTGCGCTGCACCGCGCTGGGGCACAACTCGCCCGCGGAGTGGTTCATGGACTACCGCAACGCCGACGGCTCGCTGAGCCAGATGTGCGGCAACGGCATCCGCGTGTTCGCGCGCCACCTGCTCGAGCAGGGTCTCGTCGAGGGGCCGGAGTTCCCGATCGACACGCGGGACGGGCTGAAGTTCCTCTCCGTCGTCGGCGACGAGATCGCGGTCGACATGGGGGCTTTCACCACCGGCACGCACTCCAAGGTCTCGGCCGCCGGCCAGACCTGGGAGGCGCTCGAGGTGCACACCGGCAACCCGCACGCCGTCGCGTTCGTCGACCGCGTGCAGGACGCCGGCACCCTGCTGGAGCAGCCCGCGTTCTCCGAGTCGGTCTACCCCGAGGGCGTCAACATCGAGTTCGTCGAGCGGCGCGGCACCCACCATGTGGGGATGCGCGTCCACGAGCGCGGCTCGGGCGAGACCCGCTCCTGCGGCACCGGCGCGTGCGCCGCGGCGATCGCCACCGCCCGTGCGGACGGAGCACACGATCCCACCGAGTACCGGGTCGACGTGCCCGGCGGAACCCTGCACGTGACCGTCGAGCCGGAGCGCACCGTCCTGCGGGGACCGGCCCGGATCGTGGCCGGCGGAACGATGGAGTGGCGCGGATGAGCGACGAGACCCGTCCCGACCTCCAGCAGGGGGAGATGGACCTGCAGGACCGTTCGTCGCTGCGCCGTGTGGCCGGACTGTCCACCGAGCTCGAGGACATCAGCGAGGTCGAGTACCGCCAGCTGCGGCTCGAGCGCGTGGTGCTCGTCGGCGTGTGGACCGAGGGCACCGTCGAGGACGCCGAGAACTCCCTGACCGAGCTCAAGGCGCTGGCCGAGACGGCCGGCTCCGAGGTGCTCGACGCGCTCATCCAGCGCCGCCCGAAGCCCGACCCCGCCACCTACATCGGCAGCGGCAAGGTCGAGGAGCTGCGCGAGGCGGTGCGCGCGACCGGTGCCGACACCGTGATCTGCGACGGCGAGCTGGCGCCGAGTCAGCTGCGCAACCTGGAGGACCGCGTCAAGGTCAAGGTCGTCGACCGCGTGGCGCTGATCCTCGACATCTTCGCCCAGCACGCCAAGAGCGCCGAGGGCAAGGCCCAGGTCGAGCTGGCGCAGCTGCAGTACCAGACCCAGCGCCTGCGCGGCTGGGGCGGCAACCTGTCCCGGCAGGCCGGTGGCCAGGCCGCCGGCGGCGAGGGCATCGGCGGCCGTGGTCCCGGTGAGACGAAGCTCGAGACCGACCGCCGCCGCATCCAGGCCAAGATGGCGAAGCTGCGCCGCGAGCTCAAGGAGCTGCGCGGCACCCGCGAGACCAAGAAGGCCGAGCGCCGCCGCAACAAGATCCCGTCGGTCGCGATCGCCGGGTACACCAACGCCGGCAAGTCGAGCCTGCTCAACCGGCTGACCGGTGCGGGCGTGCTGGTCGAGGACGCGCTGTTCGCCACCCTCGACCCCACCACGCGTCGCGCCGAGACGTCGGATGGACGCGTCTACACGCTCTCGGACACCGTCGGCTTCGTCCGACACCTGCCGCACCAGCTGGTGGAGGCGTTCCGCTCCACCCTCGAGGAGGTGGCCGACGCCGACCTCGTCCTGCACGTGGTCGACGGGTCGCACCCTGACCCCGAGGGCCAGATCGCCGCGGTCCGCGAGGTGTTCGCGCAGATCGAGGCCGTCCGGGTCCCGGAGGTCATCGTCATCAACAAGGCCGACCAGGCCGACCCCCTCGTGCTCAAGGCGCTGCTGGCCCGCGAGCCGCACGCGGTCGTCGTGAGCGCCCGCACGGGGGAGGGCATCGACGAGCTGCTGAACGCGATCGAGGCCGACCTACCGGTGCCCGAGGTGCTGGTCGACGCGGTGGTGCCGTACTCGCGTGGCGACCTCGTGAACCAGCTGCACCTGCACGCCGAGATCGAGCAGCTCGAGCACGTCGCCGACGGCACCCACGTCGTCGCGCGCGTCCATCCCGAGCTCGCCGCCGAGCTCGAGCAGTTCGCCCGGGCCCACTGAACCGGTCCCTGTGGATCGGTGAGCCCGCGGCTCCGGCGGCCGGGTAGCGTTCTGCCATGCCCTCCCGACCCGGTGTGACCGACGTTCTCGGTGCCGCCGTCGCGGCGGTGGGCGGATCCGAGCGCCCCGGGCAGGTCGCGATGGCCGAGGCGGTCGCGCAGGCCCTCTCCGAGGAGCGCCACCTGCTGGTCCAGGCCGGCACCGGCACCGGCAAGTCGCTGGGCTACCTCGTGCCGGCGCTGCTGCACGACAAGCGCGTCGTGGTCGCCACGGCCACGCTCAACCTCCAGCACCAGCTGGTCGAGCGCGACATCCCCGCCCTCAAGGAGGCGGCGCGCGGCACCATGTCCACGGTGCCGCACCACGCCGTGCTCAAGGGCCGCGCCAACTACGCGTGCCTGCATCGGGTCCGGCAGGGCGCTCCCGACGACCAGGGCGTCCTCGTCGAGGTGCCCGAGGGCTCGCTGGGCGCCGAGGTCGTGCAGCTGCGCGAGTGGGCCGAGGACCAGGCGCAGGGCGGCCACGCGGGCGACCGCGACGGCGCGCCCACCCACGGCGAGCGCGCCTGGCGCCAGGTCAGCGTCTCCTCGCGCGAGTGCCTCGGCGCCGCGCGCTGCGAGTACGCCGCCGAGTGCTTCGCCGAGCGGGCCCGCGAGGACGCCGCCAACGCCCACGTCGTCGTCACGAACCACGCGATGCTCGCGATCGACGCGATCGAGGGCATCCCGATGCTGCCGGAGTTCGACGCGGTGGTGGTCGACGAGGCGCACGAGCTCGCCGCCCGGGTGACCCAGGCATCCACCGACGAGCTCGACCCCGGCCTCATCGAGCGAGCCGCCCGCCGCGCTCGGTCCTACCTCGACGACGGGGGCACCGCCGACGACCTCAGTGACGCCGCCGACGCCCTCGCCGATGCGCTCACGCACGTCCAGCCCGGCCGGATCGACGCGATCGAGCCCGCCCTCGCCGGAGCGCTCGCCCTCGTCCGCGACAGCGCCCGTGCCTGCTTCTCGAACTTCACCAAGGAGAAGGGCGAGGAGGCCGACCCGGGCCGCCAGCAGGCGCGCACCTCGATCGACGACGTCCGCAGCGTGGCCGAGCGCATGGCCGCCGGGCGCGAGACCGAGGTGCTGTGGCTGGGGGAGGGCCGCACCGGCCTGCACCTGCGCATCGCGCCGATCGACGTCTCGGGCGCGCTGCGCGAGAAGCTGTTCGGGGAGAAGACCGTCGTGCTCACCAGTGCGACCCTCACCCTCGGTGGCTCGTTCGGTCCCGTCGCCGCGTCCCTCGGGCTGGACATGAAGGGCGAGAACTGGACCGGGCTCGACGTCGGCTCGCCGTTCGACTACCAGCGCCAGGGCATCCTCTACGTCGCGCGCCACCTGCCGGCGCCGGGCCGCGACGGGCTCGAGGCCGAGCAGCTGGGCGAGATCACCGCCCTCGTGAAGGCGGCCGGCGGCCGCACCCTCGGGCTGTTCTCCTCGCGGCGCGCCGCCGAGCGGGCGGCCGAGTACGTGCGCGAGTCCCTGCCCGACCTCGACATCCTCTGCCAGGGCGACGCCCAGCTGCCCGAGCTGGCCCGCCGCTTCGCCGAGGAGCCGAGCGCGTGCCTGTTCGGCACGCTGAGCCTGTGGCAGGGCGTCGACCTGCCGGGGGACACGTGCACCCTGGTGATCATCGACCGCATCCCGTTCCCGCGCCCCGACGACCCACTCAGCAGCGCCCGCCAGCGCCTCGTCGAGCGTCGCGGCGGCAACGGCTTCATGCAGGTGGCCGCGCAGCACGCGGCGCTGCTGCTGGCCCAGGGCGTCGGACGCCTGATCAGGCGCTCCACCGACCGCGGCGTGGTGGCGATCCTGGACTCGCGCCTGGTCACCGCGCGGTACGGCGGATTCCTGGCTTCCTCCCTGCCGCCGCTGTGGCGTACCACCGACCGATCGGTCGTCACCGCGGCGCTGCGCCGCCTCGACGAAACGGCGAAGGCGGGGAATCAGGCCTCGGTTTGATACCGTGGCCCGGACTCATCGCTCAACCAGCTCGGGGATCCCATGCCGTTCCGTCTTCCCTCGCTCGCCGCTGCATGCCTGGCGCTCGTCGGATCTCTCTTCGTCGCCGTCGCACCTGCGCAGGCCGCGGGCACACTGTCGACCAAGACCGCCCTCGTGGCCATGACCGACGCCGGGTACGGCGCCGTCTGGGCGCGCTGCACCAAGAAGAAGACGTGCAAGGGCCACATCTGGGTCGACGGCGTCTCCTCCCAGAAGCGCAGCTTCAAGGTCAAGGCCCGGTCGTCGCGTTACGTGACGTTCCGCAACACGACGTGGCGCGCGAAGCCGAAGGCGGTCGTGCGGATGAGCGGCGCGGCTGCGCGCCCCATCACGCAACAGGCCAAGGTCACCTACGGCACCATCTCCGGCACCGTCGCCCGCACCGGCGGCGCGGCCGCCACCGGCGTCAAGGTCGAGCTGTGGCGCCTGGGCTCGCGCAACCGCAACGTGCTGATCTCCACCGCCAACGACGTCGAGCGCAACGGCGGCCGCTTCTCCTTCCGCGTCCGCATGGGGGCGAACAACTCCCCGTCCGCCAGCTACAAGCTGCACATCATCGGCACCTCCGGCGGCGAGCGCCGCTCGTGGTGGTTCCGTGGCAACGGCGCGGGCGCCTTCGCCGGCGGCGCACGTGACATGAGCGCGGGCACCACGATCCGCGTCACCCGCGGCGGGAAGTACCGCTACGTCGCCAACGCGCGCTACGCCTCGATCCGCGGCCAGGTCGTCAACGGCTCGAAGCCGGTCGCCGGCTCCGAGGTCACCATCGTGGGCCGTCCGCCGTACTGGTCCCGCTCCTCGCGCGTGCTGCGCGACCTGGACTTCATGTCCTGCGCCAACGTCTACGGACGCACCCGCACCAACTCCAGCGGTCGTTACGAGGTGGGGTTCCTGCCCACCTCCGGCAACCGCATCTACGCCGTCAAGCCCGCCGGTGGCCTGTGGTTCGGCGCCAACGACCGCGGCTGGGGCTCGTGCCACACGATGGTCAACCAGCGTGCCGAGGCCAGCTCCACGGGCCGCATGCTCCAGCTGCCCAACGGCGGCCTCTCCGGCCGCGTGCAGAACATCGGCCGGCACCGCACCAAGGTCTCAGTCATCGCCGGTGGCTACCAGGGCCGCTCCAGCTCGGCCAAGGTCGACCGCTACCTGACGATCCGCGAGTACGCGACGGGCCGCGCGATCCTCGCGTCCGACGTCGTCCGTGCCGGCAGCGGCCGCCAGGTGAGTCTGGGCGAGGGCTACTACTGGTTCGAGATGGGCCGCCGCACCGGCTGCCACGCCTGGTACAAGAGCCGTTACAAGAACAACGACGGCTACTTCAACGGACTCGATCGCGGGTTCGAGAAGTGGAAGGCCAAGAACTACAAGATGTACCGCCAGCACTGCCGGGCCTGGACGTCCGGCACGTACAAGCGCGTGTACGTCAAGGGCTCGTCGATGCGCGTCGGCCTGAAGAACTACAAGGGCGGCTCGGTCAGCGGTCGTGTCACGGCGAACAAGGTCAAGCCGCGCACCGAGCTGATGATCCGCCTGACCTCCACCGACGGCAAGAAGGTCTACCGCACCGCGATGACCGACGGCGGCGGCCGCTTCAAGGTCACCGGCTTGGCGTCGGGTCGCTACCGCATCGTCGTCAACGCCGACTCGTGGCGCGGCATCTCGCGCGGGTTCTCCGGTCCGAAGACCGTCAAGGTCACGCGGGGCAAGAACAAGTCCGTGGGCACCCTGAAGTTCCGGCAGTAGCCCGGCGTCCTAGGCTGCCAGCATGGCGATCCTGGTCACCGGCGGAGCCGGCTACATCGGTGCTCACGTCGTCCGGGCCCTCGAGCGCGCCGGCCTGGAGTCTGTCGTCGTCGACGACCTCTCCAGCGGCCACCGCGAGTTCGTGCGACCCGAGGTCCCGTTCATCGACCTCAACGTCCTGCACGCGAAGCAGCTGGTCGACCAGCTCGCCGAGCACCACATCGAAGCGGTCATCCACCTGGCCGCGTTCAAGTACGCCGGGGTGTCGGTCGAGCGTCCGGCCCACACGTGGCGCCAGAACGCCGGCGGCACGCTGAGCCTGCTGCGCGCCATGGAGCGGCTCGACATCGGCGCGATCGTCTTCTCCAGCACGGCAGCGGTCTACGGGACCCCCGACGTGGAGACGGTCACCGAGGACACCGCCACCCGACCGGAGTCGCCCTACGGCGAGTCCAAGCTCGTGGGGGAGTGGATGATCCGCGACCAGGCCCAGGCCACAGGGCTGCGCCACACGTCGCTGCGCTACTTCAACGTCGTGGGATCGGGTGAGCCCGACCTCTACGACTCGAGCCCGCACAACCTCTTCCCGCTGGTGATCCGGGCCCTCGCCCAGGGACACCGCCCGCGGATCTTCGGCGAGGACTACCCGACCCCCGACGGCACCTGCGTGCGCGACTACGTGCACGTGGCCGACCTCGCGGAGGCGCACGTCACCGCGGTGCGCCGGCTGCTGGCCGGCAACGAGCTCGAGCGGGTCTACAACCTGGGCAACGGCGAGGGGGTCTCCGTGCGCCAGATCATGCAGTCGGTCTCCGACGCCACGGGCATCGCGTTCGAGCCCGAGGTGATGGGACGTCGTCCCGGCGACCCGGCCCGCATCGTGGCCTCGGGCGCGCTCGCGGCGCGCGACCTCGACTGGAAGCTGACCCACACGCTCGACGACATGGTCGCCAGCGCGTGGGCCTCGCGTCCGGTCGAGCCGGCCGACTGACCTCCGGTCAGACCCGGCGCAGGACCGCGGTGACCTTGCCGATGATCTGGGCGTCGGTGCCGTCGATCGGGTCGTAGGAGGCGTTCTGCGGCAGCAGCCAGACCTCGCCGTTCTTGCGGCTGAGGGTCTTCACGGTGGCCTCGCCGTCGATCATGGCGGCCACGATCTCGCCGTTCTCGGCGACCTGCTGCTGGCGGATCACGACGTAGTCGCCGTCGCAGATCGCGGCCTCGACCATCGAGTCGCCCTTGACCTCGAGCAGGAAGAGGGTGCCGTCGCCGACGAGCGAGCGGGGCAGCGGCATGACCTCCTCGACGCGCTCCTCGGCCAGGATCGGGCCACCGGCCGCGATGCGTCCGACCATCGGCACGTAGGCCGGCTGGGGGACCGCGTCGCCGCTGCCGGTCTCGTCGACCTCGGCCGGACGCGGGCGCATCGCGGGCTTGGAGTCGGGGAGGTAGATCTCGAGCGCGCGCGGCCGGTTGGGATCGCGACGGATGAAGCCCTTGCGCTCGAGCATGCGGAGCTGGTGCGAGACGGAGGACGTGCTGGCGAGATCGCACGCGGCGCCGACCTCGCGCATGCTCGGCGGGTAGCCGTGGGACTCGATGTGGTCCTTCAGGAACACCAGGATGCGCCGTTGACGCTTGGTCAGCCCGGTCAGGTCGACCGGCTCGTCCAGGTTCTCGCTCATGCCCCGACCGTAGTCCCGGCGGAGCCGCGGATCAAACACGTGTTCGACTCGGCGTGTCCGCCCGTGGCCTAGGGTGTGGGACGTGAGCTATGTGGTGGTGGGAACGCGCGAGGGCGACCGGTGGACGGTCGACGTGTCCGGGGTGGGCACGTCCACCGTCGATGATCTGGCGCAGGTCGAGGCCTGCGCCCGCGAGGTGCTGCGCGAGCACGGCGTCGCCGACCACGCCACCGTCGACCTGCAGCTGCTGCTGCCGGACTTCGAGGTCGACCTGCGTCAGCACGGGGTGCCGGACCACGGCCTCGGGCCGGTCGAGCTGGTCAGCGGTGCGATCGCGCTCGTGGTGGTGGTCGGCGCGATCGCCTTCCTGCTCGGCCGACTCCTCGGCTGAGCGGGGCTCACAGCGGCCCGAGGGCGCGGTGGGGGTCGGCGTCGAGCTCCAGCGTCTCCAGGACCGAGAGGAGCCGGCGCTCCTCGAAACGGAAGTGGCTCTCCATGACCGCGGCGATGCCCTCGAGGTGCCGGCCGAGCTCGGCAGCCGAGGCGGAGCGGTCCACCGCGTCCCGCAGGCCGGTGACGAGGTACTCGATCATCGAATGGTCTTGGCGCAACAGGCGCAGGGTGTCGGCCAGGTCGGGGTGCGCGGCCGCGATCGCGGGGAACAGCTCGTGGTCCTCGCCCCGGTGGTGGCCCGAGAGGGCCGTGCAGAAGCCGTGGCAGAACAGCAGCAGGTCGCGCGTCGCGGGGGCGGCGGCCTCGCCCGCGGCGACGGCGGCACGCGTCACTGTCAACGCCTCGCGCAGCCGCGCGTGGACGCGGCGCAGCTCCCGGCTCCAGGCGATCAGCCTGGTCTTCTCGCCCTCAGTCACGCGAGGGCGAAGGCAACGACGAGGTCATCGTCGACTCCTTCGGATCCCACGCCTCCATGCCTGGCACGGACTGCCACCGACACGCGACGCTGTTGCCACGGTACCAAGCCTCGGCGCTGAGGTCAGTGGCGCAGCTTCTCGTCCAGCTCCTCGGTGAACCGGTCGAGGCCCGCGGCGACCTCCGCGTCCTGCGACCGCTGGCGCGCCAGGTGCTCGTCCTCGCTGAGGGTCTCGCGGGTGACGATGTGCTCGCGGGCGGCCTCGACGCAGGCGCCGAGCAAGATGGCGTACATGCCGATCCAGAGCCACAGCAGCAGCACCACGACACCCGCCAGCGCTCCGTAGGTCTTCGAGTAGTTGCCGAACAGGTCGACGTAGAGCGAGAAGCCCAGGGAGACCAGCAGCCACAGGGCGGCCGCGATCAGCACGCCCCGGTTGACGATGCCGCTCGTCGACGGCCGGTCGGGCGCGACGCGGTAGAGCACGCCGATCGCGATGGTGATGCCGCCCGCGAGCACGACCCATCGGAGGGCGTTGGCGAGCAGGCGGACCCCCGGCACGACGTCCACCACGTCGAGGACCGCGGGCACCACCGCGACGAGGGAGATGGCGACCAGCCCGAACACGACCCCGGCGGCGGTCAGCCCCAGGGCGAGGGCCTTGCGCGCGATGAAGGACCGGGTGTCCTGTAGTCCGTACAGCTGGTTGATCGCGGTGACGAGGTTGCCGATGCCGCCCGATGCCGCGTACACGGCCAGCACGATCGCGATCACGGCGCCGAGCCCGAGTGAGCTCGACGGCGCCGAGGTGAGCTGCTCGATCTGCCCGTTGATCAAGGAGGCGGCGTCCGCGGGCAGGGCGTCGGAGATCCGCGCGGTCTGGTCGGCGACGGTCGCGGGGTCGGCCACCAGGCCGTAGATCGACACGGCGGCGATCAGCGCGGGGAACAGGGAGAGGAACAGGTAGAAGGCCACGCCCGCGGCCAGCAGGGGAGCCTGGCGGGAGGAGGCTTGGCGCCAGGCGGTGAGGAAGGTGCGGACGATCGACATGCCCCGACGCTAACGGCGCGGAGCGCGCGCCGCACGACACGCCGTTCGAACAAGTTTTCGACGGTGCTCGATTTTGTCGGAGGTCGGTCGTACAGTCGTTCATGTGTTCGATAGAACACGTGATCGAATCGAACACCGCACGACACGACTGCCGAACTTCCCCGGAGGCCATCATGAGCATCACCCTCGACCACACCGCGTTCGCTCCGCTCGACCTGGCGCGCCGTCCCGTCGTCACCCGCACGACGTACGCCTCCGCCACGGCCGCGCCGTCGGCGCCCGTGCGCCTCACCGGCCGGGGCCGCGTCGCCATCGTCGCGGTGGCGCTCGCGATCATCACGACGCTGGTGATCGTCTTCGGGTCGGCCGTCGTGGCCACGGGATCGGCCTCCGACCCGGGCATCGTCACCACCGTCACGGTGCAGCCGGGCCAGACCCTGTGGAGCATCGCCGCCGAGGCGCGTCCGAACGCGGACATCCGCGCCACGGTCGACGAGATCGTCAAGCTAAACGCCCTCGAGGACGGCGCGCCGCTGCCCATCGGCTCCACGCTGGCGGTTCCCGTCCAGGACTGAGCTCCCGCTCCACCGCGCCCGCACACGGCGCCCATCGATGCCTCGGGGAAGGGGCCGGTGGGCGCCGTGTGCGTCTTCTCGCGGTGGTCCCGCGTGTTCGACACGCGTTCATCGCCGAGTCGGCCCGATCCGGACCGCGGCGGCGTAGCGTGAGTCGTGACACCGACGTCGAGGAGGTTCGCCCATGGCCATCGTCGCCCATGGTCACCAGATCCACGTGATGACCAGGTTCCGTGGTCAGGTGCTCAGCCGTGCCGGCCTGCTGCTGGCAGCCAGTGCCGTCACGTGGCTGGTGCCGGTCCGTGACGGCGCCCACGGCGTCGACACCCCGTCGGTCTGGCTGGGCAGTGCCCTGACCGAGATCTCACCGTGGATCGCCGCAGGCCTACTGGTGGCCCTGGTGGTCGCGGGATACGTCTGGCAGCGGGTGCGCCCCGCCGATATGGGCGCCCTGGCGTGGGTCGTGGCCGGGGGAGTCCTGGGCTTTGCGTCCCTGGCCCTCGTCCTGCTGAGCGGTCTGGGGGAGGGCCCGGTCTACTGGTGGCTCGCGGTGGCGGTCGTCGTCACGTCGATGGCGCTGCAGGTCCTGGCCGCGCTCGCGGGGCACGGGGTCGCGGTCCTGCAGGATCGTCGGGCGCAGGGCCGCCAGGCCCATCCCCACACTCTGGTCTGAGCCGGACAGACGTCTGCCCCGGTCGTGGACCGGGGCAGACGTGCGTTTTCGGGGTGGTGCGGTCAGCTCTTGAGATCGCCGCCGGCGCTCTCGAGGTGCGCGCGCACGAACCAGTGGAACAGCTCGAGCGTGCTGATCTGCCCGATGACCATGTCCTCGGTGACCGGGTCGAGGTCCGCGACGGCGGCCTGCGCCTTGCGGTGGTCGTCGATCAGGCCGATGTACACCTGGTCGAGGGCCTTGAGGTGCTCGGTGGTGGTGGCCCGGCCGAGGGGGTAGTCGTCCCACGACCGGCCCTCGACGATCGCGGCGGGCGTGCCCAGGGGCACCGCGCCGAGAGTGGCGATGCGCTCCGCGGTCTCGTCGACCATGTCGCGGACCTCCACGACGTGCGGGTCGATCATCTCGTGCACGGCGATGAAGTGGGGACCCACGACGTTCCAGTGCACATGCTTCAGGGTCAGCATCAGGTCGTTGAGTGCGTTCAACCGGTCCTGCAGCGTCTTCGCGATGCTCTCGCCATCGGCGATGCTGAGACCGGGAACCGTGTACTTGGGTTTGGTGGCCATGCCTCCACCGTAGGGCGCTCGCCACCGCTCGCAACCGCAGCGGATGTGACCTGCCTAGCGCTCCAGCTCGCCGCGCAGCCGCTGGTGCTCGGTGGCGCTGCGCACCCGCGCGACGGCCGCGCTCCAGGCGCGGTCGGCCTCCTCGGTGCGGTCGAGCCGGCGCAGCAGCTCGGCCCGCGTGGCGTGGAAGAGGTGGTTGTCCAAGCCCAGTCGCTCGACGCTCTCCAGGGCCGTCTCGGGGCCGTGCACCTCCGCGACCGCGCACGCCCGGCCCAGCGCCACGGCGTCGGACGGGGAGACCTGCATGAGCCGGTCGTGCAGGGCCAGCAGGCGGTTCCAGTCGGTGTCCCTCGCCTCGTGAGCCGTGACGTGGGCGGCCTGGATCGACGCACGGATCTGATAGGGGCCCGTGCGGCCGTCGCGCTGGCTGCCGCGGAGCAGGAAGAGGCCCTCCTGGATCTCGTCCTGGCGCCACAGGCTGCGGTCCTGGCGCGAGAGCGCCCGGAGGCTGCCGTCGTCGTCCAGACGGGCGTCGCGGCGCGCTCGGGTGAGCAGCATGAGGGCCAGCAGCGCCTTCGGCTCCTGCTCGTCGGGGAACAGCTGGACCACCGCGCGGGCGGTCTCGAGGGCCTCGCGCGGCAGGTCCACGGAGTAGTTCGGGTGGACGATGCCGTCGTCGAAGATCAGCAGCAGCACGTCGAGCACCCGGCCGAGGTGGCTCTCCGCCTCGCGCTCGGGGATGGCGGCACCGAGAGCCCCGCGGGCGCGGTTCTCGGCCCAGGCGATCCGCTGCGCCATGGTGTCGTCAGGAACCGAGAACGCGCCGGCCGTGTCGGGGACGGGCAGGCCGGCGGCGGTCGTGAGCATGAGCGCGATCCGGGCGGCCTCGGGCAGTGCGGGGTGGCAGCAGGCGGCCAAGGTGGTCAGGACGTGGTCGCCGTCCTCAGGCTCGGCCTCGTGAGCAGGGGAGAGGCCCGCGATCCGCGCGGTCGACCCGAGCAGGTCGTGGGCGGCATCCGGGTCCGCGAGCGCCTGGTCGACCGCGACCCGCGCGGCGCCGAGGTCGCGCAGGTGAACGGCGACGGAGGCGAGGGCGCTCAGGCGCGCCGATCGCAGCTCGGGCGGGAGGGGCAGGACCATG
This sequence comes from Aeromicrobium phoceense, assembly GCF_013868155.1. Lineage (NCBI taxonomy): Bacteria > Bacillati > Actinomycetota > Actinomycetes > Propionibacteriales > Nocardioidaceae > Aeromicrobium > Aeromicrobium phoceense. The sequence continues at coordinate 2,676,631 of NZ_JACEOG010000001.1, read as the reverse complement.
GTGATCTGGGACGTCATCGAGGAGCCGGTCGGAGCAGGTGGTCGTGGGACATCGTGGCTCCCTTCGGTCCGGCGCTGCCCCGATGGGGCCTGGCTGTTGGGGGTGACCCCTCGATGTTCGCCGACACGCCCGGAATCCGCGACTCGAGATCCCCAGACCCCGCCCTGACCTGCGCAAACGTCCCTCCATCGTGGGCCGATCTCGTTTCTGTCGGACTTCTTTGCGAAGTTGTTGCTTGGCGTCGATGCGCCGCGTACAGTAACCACTACATCTAGTAGTTACACGGATGTGATTCTCCACATATAGGTCCACAGGCTTCGCCCTGTTGCCCACAGCCTGTGCGGAGATGTCCACAGTTCGTCCCCAGGTTCATCCACGGGGACCCGATTTTCGGCCCACGCGAGGAGGAAACGATGCACTGCCCGTTCTGCCGCAACACCGACACCCGCGTGCTCGACTCACGCGTGGCCGACGAGGGCGGCTCCATCCGCCGGCGCCGCGCCTGCTCGCAGTGCGAGAAGCGCTTCACCACGATCGAGCAGATGCAGCTCATGGTCGTGAAGCGCTCCGGGGCCACCGAGCCGTTCGTCCGCGAGAAGGCGATCGCGGGCGTCGCCAAGGCCTGCAAGGGCCGTCCGGTCTCCACCGACGACCTGGCCTGCCTCGGCCAGCAGGTCGAGGACGCCCTGCGCGCCTCGGGCCAGGCCGAGATCAACACCCAGGACATCGGGATGGCGATCCTGGAGCCGCTGCGCGACCTCGACGAGGTCGCGTACCTGCGCTTCGCCTCGGTCTACAAGTCCTTCGACTCCGCCGACGACTTCGTCGCCGAGATCGCCGGTCTGATCGCCGACCACGCCGACATCGAGCGAGTGCTCGACGCGTCGACCCGGCCGTCGTCCCACCAGTCATCCGACCACGGGTCCTGACCCGCCCCGGTCCGTTCGACGCCCCACTCTCTCCACAACACAGCCACACCAACCTCACGCAGCACACCAGGACAGGAGCACCACATGACCGAGACGGTCGGCGGGAACTCGGGACCCGCCCCTCGCACCAGCCGCAAGTCCTCCAAGGCAGGCCTCAAGATCGAGCGCGTCCACACGACCGAGGGCGTGCACCCGTACGACGCGGTCACGTGGGAGCGGCGCGACGTCGTCCAGACCAACTGGAAGACCGGCGAGACCGTCTTCGAGCAGCGCGGCGTGGAGTTCCCCGACTTCTGGAGCCTCAACGCCTCCACGATCGTCACCACGAAGTACTTCCGCGGCGCCGTCGGCAGCCCCGAGCGTGAGCAGAGCCTGCGCCAGCTGCTCGACCGCGTCGTGCTGACCTACGTGAAGGCCGGCAAGGACTTCGGCTACTTCGCCAGCGACGTCGACGCCGAGATCTTCGAGCACGAGCTGACGTACATGCTCCTGCACCAGGTCTTCAGCTTCAACAGCCCGGTGTGGTTCAACGTGGGCACGTCCAGCCCGCAGCAGGTGAGCGCGTGCTTCATCCTGGCCGTCGACGACTCGATGGACTCGATCCTGAACTGGTACCGCGAGGAGGGCCTGATCTTCAAGGGCGGCTCCGGTGCCGGCCTGAACCTGTCGCGCATCCGCTCCAGCAAGGAGCTGCTCCGCTCCTCCGGTGGCACGGCCTCGGGCCCGGTGTCCTTCATGCGTGGCGCCGACGCCTCCGCCGGCACGATCAAGTCCGGTGGCGCCACCCGTCGCGCCGCGAAGATGGTCGTGCTCGACGTCGACCACCCCGACATCGTCGAGTTCGTCGAGACCAAGGAGCGCGAGGAGGAGAAGATCCGCGTGCTGCGTGACGCGGGCTTCGACATGGACCTGGGCGGCTCGGACATCACCAGCGTCCAGTACCAGAACGCCAACAACTCGGTGCGCGTGAACGACGAGTTCATGGAGGCCGTCGAGGAGGGCACCGGCTTCGGCCTGCGCGCCCGCACCAGCGGCGAGGTCATCGAGGAGATCGACGCCCGTGAGCTGTGGGGCAAGATGGCCCAGGCCGCGTGGGCCTGCGCCGACCCGGGCATTCAGTACGACTCGACCATCAACGACTGGCACACCACGCCGGAGTCGGGCCGCATCACCGCCTCGAACCCGTGCAGCGAGTACATGCACCTGGACAACTCCAGCTGCAACCTGGCCAGCCTGAACCTGCTGAAGTTCCTCACCATCGAGGGAACCTTCGACACGCAGAAGTTCGTCAAGAGCGTCGAGTTCATCATCACCGCGATGGACATCTCGATCTGCTTCGCCGACTTCCCGACCGAGGCGATCGGCGACACGACCCGCAAGTTCCGCCAGCTCGGCATCGGCTACGCCAACCTCGGCGCCCTGCTGATGGCCTCGGGCCTGGCGTACGACTCCGACGGCGGCCGCGCGCTCGCCGGCTCGATCACCTCGCTGATGACCGGCACGTCCTACCGCCGCAGCGCGGAGCTGGCCGGTGTGGTCGGCGCCTACGAGGGCTACGCGGCCAACGTCGACGGTCACCAGCGCGTCATGCGCAAGCACCAGGCGGCCAACGACGAGATCCGCACCAAGCACGCGATGGACATCGCCGTGCAGAAGGAGGCCACCAAGCAGTGGGCGGCCAACCTGAAGATCGGTGAGAAGAACGGCTGGCGCAACTCGCAGGCCTCGGTCCTGGCGCCCACCGGCACCATCGGCTTCATGATGGACTGCGACACCACCGGCATCGAGCCCGACTTCTCGCTGGTCAAGTTCAAGAAGCTCGTCGGCGGCGGCTCGATGCAGGTCGTCAACCAGACGGTCCCGGCCGCGCTGGAGAAGCTGGGCTACACCGGCGAGACGATCGAGGCGATCGTGGAGTTCATCGCCCAGCACGGTCACGTCATCGACGCGCCGGGCCTGCGCCCCGAGCACTACGAGGTCTTCGACTGCGCCGTCGGCGAGCGGGCCATCAAGCCGATGGGCCACGTGCGGATGATGGCGGCCTGCCAGCCGTTCCTGTCCGGCGCCATCAGCAAGACGGTCAACATGCCCGAGACGGCCACGGTCGAGGAGATCGCCGACGTCTACTTCCAGGGCTGGAAGCTCGGCCTGAAGGCGCTTGCGGTCTACCGCGACAACTGCAAGGTCGGCCAGCCGCTGTCCAGCCAGAAGTCGCAGGACGACAAGACGTCGGCCGAGGCGCCCCAGGCCGAGGTCAAGGTCGTCGAGAAGATCGTCGAGAAGCCGATCCGTCGCCGCCTGCCGAAGTCGCGTGCGTCGATCACCACGAGCTTCAGCGTCGGCGGTGCCGAGGGCTACATGACCTCCGGTGCCCACGACGACGGCACGCTGGGCGAGATCTTCCTCAAGCTCGGCAAGCAGGGCTCGACCCTGGCCGGCGTGATGGACGCGTTCAGCATCGCGGTGTCGATCGGCCTGCAGTACGGCGTGCCGCTCGAGACGTTCGTGAGCAAGTTCACGAACCTCAAGTTCGAGCCCGCCGGCCTGACCGACGACCCGGACGTCCGCATGGCGCAGTCGATCATGGACTACGTCTTCCGCCGCCTGGCGCTGGACTACATCGACTTCGACACCCGTTCGGCGATGTCGATCTTCTCGGTCGACGAGCGTCAGCGCTACCTGGACACCGGCTCGTACGAGCCGGCCAAGGGTGACGGCTCCACGGCCGCCGAGCTGGTCACCGACGAGCCCGCGGGTGCGTCGCCCCAGCAGGCCGCCGAGCTGAAGGCCGAGGCGCAGATCGCCGACGCCGACGCGGTGGCGGTCCAGATCGAGACGGCACGTCCGGCCACCGGCCAGGCGCACACCTCGGCCGAGCTGCTGGAGGAGATCACGGGTGCGGCGGTCGACAGCCCGCTGTGCATGACCTGCGGCACGAAGATGCGGCCGGCCGGCTCCTGCCACGTCTGCGAGGGTTGCGGCAGCACCAGCGGCTGCAGCTGATCGTCCACGAACCGCGGCGCGGTCGTCCCTGGGGAAGGGGACGGCCGCGCCGCTTCGTGCGTCCGGGGTTGCATCCGCGCAGGACCAGCGGCAAGCCGCTTCGTGCGTCCGGGGTTGCATCCGCGCAGGACCAGCGGCAAGCCGCTTCGTGCGTCCGGGGTTGCATCCGCGCAGGACCAGCGGACGATGGGGCCATGGAGCGACTCGTGATCGTCGGAGCAGGACTGGCAGCCGCCAAAGCGGTCGAGCGACTGCGGGAGGAGGGCTACGAGGGATCGGTGACCGTCGTCGGGGCGGAGGACCGTGCGCCGTACGAGCGGCCGCCGTTGTCGAAGGACCTCCTGCTGGGCAAGGACACCGACCCGACGGTGCTGGACGAGGAGTGGTGGGGGGAGAACGACGTTCGCCTGCTGACCGGGGCGCGAGCGGCCGAGCTCGACCGCGAGACCGGGCGGGTCCGCCTGGAGTCGGGGGAGTGGCTCGACTACGACCTGGTCGTGCTGGCCACGGGCGCGGAGCCGCGCGTCCCCGACCTGCCGGGCGCCGATCGGGCGCTGTACCTGCGCACCCTCGAGGACAAGGACCGGGTGCTGGAGGCGATCGGCTCCGGCGGCCACCTCGTGATCGTCGGTGCGGGCTGGATCGGCCTCGAGGTCGCCGCGGCCGCGCGGAGCCACGACGTCCGGGTCACCGTGCTCGAGCGCGACGACCTGCCGCTGCAGAAGGTGCTCGGCGACGAGCTGGCCACCCATGTGGCGGAGCTGCACCGCTCGCACGGCGTCGACCTGCGGACCGGCGTCTCGGTCGAGGAGGTGCTCGTCGGCGCCGACGGACCGGTCGGCGTGCGCACGTCGGACGAGACGATCGACGCCGATCACGTGCTCGTGGCGATCGGCGCGGTGCCGTCGGTGGCGCTGGCCGAGGACTCCGGGCTCGAGGTGGACGACGGGATCGTCGTGGACGAGCGGTTCCAGACCCAGGACGAACGGGTGCTGGCGATCGGCGACGCCGCCAGCGCGTGGAACGTCACCCTGGAGGACCGGCTGCGCGTCGAGCACTGGGACAACGCCATCCGGCAGGGGCGGGCCGTCGCCGACGTGCTGCTGGGTCGCGACACCGTGCACGACTGGCTCCCGTACTTCTACACCGACCAGTTCGAGTTCTCGATGGAGTACGTCGGGCGCCCGGGACCGAAGGATGCGGTGGAGATCCGCGGCGACCTCGCGGCCAACGAGTTCATCGCCTACTGGCTCGACGACGAGTCCCGCGTGACCGCGGGCATGAACGTGGGGATCTGGGACGTCAGCGACACGCTGCGCCAGATGGTGGGCACGACGGTGGACCGCTCCGAGCTCGGCGACCTGCGCTGAGCCGCCGTGGGCCCCGGGCTGCACAGGGCCCGGGGCCCGTCTCGGCGGCGGGGGCGTGCACGAGACTCCTCGACCGTAAGTGACCGAAAGCACAGACGCAACCCTGAGTTACAGCAGGATTGCAGTGGTGCAACGGATGCACAACTGCATAGAATGCAGTTGTGCAATCTTTAGTCGTCAGCCCGCTCGTGGCCGAACGCCAGCGCCAGACCTGGACGGCGATCCACCACGCTGCCGCGTCGGCCGCCCTGGAGTCGGGCCCCGACGCCGTCACCGTCGCGCAGATCGCCGCCGAGGCCGGGATCTCGCCGCGGACGTTCTTCAACTACTTCGAGTCCAAGGAGGACGCCATCATCGGCGTCCGTCCGCCGTCGGTCAGCGAGGAGACACTCGCCGCCTTCCGTGAGAACGCGGGCATGACCCCGGTCCTGCGCGTGAGTCACCTCGTCGCGGACGTCGCCGCCAGCACGATCGGCCCCGGCGTCGACCTGGTGCAGCGCCGCCGACTGGCCGCCGCGACCCCCCGCCTGCGCACCCGGCTCACCCAGGTGTTCACCGACAGCCGCAAGCACGTCGCGGCGCGCCTCGTCGAGGACGTGGACACGCCGTGGCTCGGCATCGAGAGGCTGCCGACCGACCTGCATGAGTCCCGCGCCCTGATCCTGCTGGCCGGAGCCGTCGTCACGCTCGCGTGGACGACCGACCCCGACCACTTCAACACGCACCGCGCCGCCGCCCTCGAGACGGCCATCGCCACCTTCCGAAAGGTCACCTCCACCACGCTATGAGCACCACCACAGTCACCGATCCCCACCAGAAGCGGACCGTTCGTCTCGTCTTCGCCGCGCTCATGCTCGTGATGCTGCTGGCATCGCTGAGCCAGACGGTCCTGTCGACTGCCCTGCCGACCATCGTCGGCTCCCTCGACGGTGCCGACCACATCGCCTGGGTCATGACGGCCTACCTGCTGGGCATGACGGTCACGATGCCGATCTACGGCCGCCTCGGCGACCGGCTCGGCCGCAAGCCGATGCTCCTGCTCGCGATCGTGCTGTTCACCATCGGCTCCCTCGTCGGCGCGCTGGCCCAGGACATGACCGTCCTGATCGCCGGGCGCGCGGTGCAGGGCCTCGGCGGCGGCGGCCTGATGGTGCTGTCGCAGGCCGCCATCGCCGACGTCGTGCCCGCCCGCGAGCGCGGCAAGTACATGGGCATCCTCGGAGCCGTGTTCGGCCTGTCGTCGGTCGCCGGCCCGCTGCTCGGCGGCTGGTTCACCGAGGGCCCCGGATGGCGCTGGACCTTCTGGATCAACGTGCCGCTCGGCGTGCTGGCGTTCGCCGCCGTCGTGATGCTCCTGCACATCCCCGCCGTCGAGCAGGCGCGCACCCGCGTCGATCGCCTGGGCATGGCGCTGCTGGCGATCGCCACGAGCGCGCTGATCCTCGCCGCGACCTGGGGCGGTCACCAGTACGACTGGAACAGCCCGCAGATCATCGGCCTGGCCGTGACCACGGTCGTCGCCGCCATCGCGTTCGTGCTCGTGGAGCGCCGCGCCGAGGAGCCGGTCATGCCGCTGGCGCTCTTCCGCGATCGCAACTTCAACCTCACCACCGTCGGCGTGATCATCCTGGGCGTCGCGATGTTCGGCTCGCTGTCCTACCTGCCGACCTACCTGCAGATGTCGGTCGGCGTCGACGCCACCCACGCCGGTCTCATGATGATCCCGATGATGGGCGGCATGCTCGTCACGTCGATCACGGTCGGGCAGGCCGTGAGCCGGACCGGCCGCTACCGCTGGTACCCGATCGCGGGCGCGCTCGTCACGGGCCTGGGCCTGTTCCTGCTCTCGACGATCGACATCGGCGACTCCCGCTGGGTGATCGAGGGCTCGCTGCTCGTGCTCGGCATCGGCATCGGCCTGGGCATGCAGGTCCTCACGCTGATCGTGCAGAACTCGTTCTCGCACCGCATCGTCGGCACGGCGACCGCCGCGAACAACTTCTTCCGCCAGGTCGGCGGCACCCTGGGTGCCGCGGCCGTCGGCTCGATCTTCACGTCGCGCCTGACGGAGTCGCTCAGCACGAAGCTGCCGGCGGCCGGCGGCGGGTCCTCGTCGCTGACGCCCGACTCGGTGGCCCAGCTCCCGCAGGAGATCCACGACATCGTGGTGGGCGCCTACAACGAAGCGCTCATGCCGATCTTCCTGTGGCTCGCGCCGCTGACCCTCGTGTCGGCCGCGGTGCTGTGGTTCGTGCACGAGAAGCCGCTGCGTCACACGATCGAGGCGGCCAAGAAGGACGAGTCGTTCGGCGAGCAGACGCTCGACGCCGCCGAGGCGATGACCGGCGCCGAGCGCTGACTCAGCGCACCGCCGAACGGGCGGCGAGTCGCTCCGCGATCCCACTGGATCGGGCGACTCGCCGCCCGATCGCCGTCCGAATGTCCTCGGGCGTGCCGATGACGGTCACACCGGCGACGGCCCGCGTGATGGCGGTGTAGAGCAGCTCGCGCGTCATGGCGCGCGACTCGGCTCCCGGCAGCAGCACCGTGACGTGGTCGAACTCGCTGCCCTGGCTGCGGTGGATCGTCATCGCGTAGCCGGTCTGCACGTCGGGCAGGCGCGAGGTGGCCAGCTCGCGCACGGGATCGCCGTCGAGCGCCACCTGCACGTGCTCGTCGCGGGCCACGACCACGCCGGCGTCGCCGTTGAACACCGCGAGCGGGGCGTCGTTGCGGGTGACCAGCACCGGACGGCCCGGGTACCACTCGTCGTAGCCCACGTCGGGCCGCAGCCAGGCGGTGACGTGGTCGTTCCAGGTGGTGGCCCCGTGCGGACCGTCGCGGTGCGCGCACAGCAGGCGGTGGCGGGCCAGCCGGGCGAGGGCCGTGCTCTCGTCGCCTGCCCGTCCCGCCGCGACGAGGTCGCGGGCCAGGGGCAGCAGGGTGGACTCGAGCTCGGCGTGGGCGCGAGCGGGGTCGACGAGGCGGATCGACGGCTCCCCGGCGGTCAGGAGGTCGACGGCCGTGTCGGCGTCGCCGTCGCGGACCGCGGCGGCCAGCCGGCCGATGCCCGCACCGAAGCGGTGGCTGCGGGTGAGCCGGACGACGTGGTCGGAGGACCAGCCGGCGACCACGTCGTGCAGCACCGCACCGGCCTCGACCGAGGCGAGCTGGTCGGCATCACCGACCAGGATGAGGCGGGTGTCCGGGCGCAGGGCCTCCAGCAGCCGGGCCACGTGCTCCAGGGACGCCATCGAGGTCTCGTCGACCACCACCACGTCGTGGGGCAGCCGCCGCGTGCGGTCGTGCCGGAACCGCGTGTGGTTGTCGTGGCGCCAGCCGAGGAGGCGGTGCATCGTGGACGACCGGAGGCCGGTGAGCCACGTGCGCTCGTCGTCGGTGAGGGCGAGGCGCGCGGCGGTGGCGACCACCGCCTCACGCATGCGTGCGGCCGCCTTGCCGGTGGGCGCCGTGAGCGCCACGCGCAGCGGTCGCCCCAGCGTGGCGAGCGACTGGGCCTGCAGGATGGCCAGCACGCCGGCGACCGTGGTGGTCTTGCCGGTGCCCGGCCCGCCGGTGAGCACGATCGTCCCCACGCGGGCCGCCCGCTCGGCGGCCGCCCGCTGGTCGAGGTGCTCGTCGCCCGGGAAGAGCCGGTCGAGATCGGCGGTGAGCCGCTGCTCGTCGAGTGCCGGGGGCGTCGTGGTCGCGCGGGCCGCGAGGTCGTCGCACAGGGCGACCTCGAGCTCGCGGTAGCGGTCGAGGTAGAGCAGGTCGTGCTCGGCGACGAGCACGCGGCTGAGCCGGCTCGTGCCGACGGCCTCGATCCACGCGTCGGCGTCGGGCCAGGCGAGGCCGGGTACCTCGGGGTCCTGGCGCGGGTCGAAGCAGGTGGAGCCGTGGCGGACGGCCCGCAGCGCGAACGCGAGGGCGAGCAGCGGCAGCGGACCGGACTCGCCGGTGATCCGCCCGAGGCGTGCGGTCATCAGCGCGTCGCCCGTGGTGAGGACCTCGGCGGCGACGAATTCGTCGATCGTGGCGTGCGGGGTCATCGTGCGGCCTCCGGGCGGGTTCCGTCGAGCAGGTCGGACAGCGCGATGACCAGCGCGGTGGGCGGCTGCCACGAGAACACCCCGTACGGGACGCCCTCGTGCCGCGGGGCGTCGGGCCCGACCATGCCGCGCACGTAGAGGTAGAGGACGCCGCCGAGGTGCTCCTCGGGTGCGTAGCCGCGCACGCGCCACCGCAGGAACCGGTGCAGCACGACGGCGTACAGCAGGGCCTGCAGCGGGTAGGTGCCCGAGTTCATCGCCGCGGCGAGGGCGTCGGGCCGGTACCCGCCGATCGTGAGCGGTGCGTCGGGAGCGCCGAGCCAGTTCGTCTTGTGGTCCACCACGAGGAAGCGGCCCGACGGCAGTCGCAGGGCCAGGTCGATGGAGCCGGTGAGGTAGCCGCGCAGCGACTGCTCGGCCAGCGCCGGCGAGCGCAGGCGTTCGGCGAACGGCCGGATCGGGTCACCGGCCGGAAGGTGCTGCTCGAGCAGGTCGGCCAGGTCGGCGAGGCGACCCATCGTGGCGCTGGGCTGGTCGCCGCCGCCCATCGGGATCTCGAAGTCGAGCTCCTTGAACTGCCGCTCGGCCAGCACGGTGGCCAGGTCGAGGTCGTCGGCCAGCGGGCCCAGCGGCGTGGTGAGGACGGCCTCGAACGCGGCCACGGCGGAGTCGACGTCGACCTCGACGGGCCACAACGCGAGCTGCTCGCGGATCCGGAGCTCGAGCTCGGCACGCCGGTCGGGTGCCGCGACGTCGACCTCCTCCAGCACGGCGTGCACGAGACTGCCGAACGTGGCGCCCTTCGGCAGGTCGGCCATCGGCGACAGCCGCTCGTCGCGTCCGACCTCCGCGACGACGAGGGTCTCGGACTCGTCGGTGGTGCCCTCGGTCTCGGGCTCGCTGCCGACGTGCGGCGTGGACTCCTGTTCCGCGCGGATGAGCCCGGAGTAGGAGGTGCGTCGCCACGCCAGGTCGAGGTCGCGGTCGAACGTGCGCACGCCGAGGTCGGCGGTCTCGCCGGGCGCCGGGGGCACCGGACTCGTGCGCTCGGCGACGCGCTCGAGCACGGGGCCACCCCGCTCGCTCCAGCCGCGCAGCACCGACCAGGCCGTGGGGTCGTCGGGCGTCGTGACCTCGTCGGGGACCTCCGGACGAGCGGAGTCGGGCCGGAAGAGGAGGCGGTGCAGGCCGGAGTTTCGGGCGTCGCGGGTGGGCGCCCACCACGCCACGAGCTGGGACTTCGCGCGGGTCATCGCCACGTAGGCCAGTCGCAGCACCTCGCCCGCGTCCTCGGCCTGGGCGGCACGCGAGTGGGCGGCGAAGTCGGCGTGACCCGGCCCGCCGACGTCGAGGAAGCGGCTGCCGGAGGCGTCGTGGAAGCGCGGGCGCTCGTCGCGATCGGGGCGCCACCGGTTGAACAGGAACGGCAGGTGGACGATCGGGAACTCCAGGCCCTTGCTGGCGTGGATCGTGAGCACCTGGACGGCCTTGGCGTCGCTGTCGAGGCGGCGGGTGAGCTCGGGCGACTCGCCGGCCTCGGTGCGCCGGCGGCGCAACCACTGGACGAGACCCGACAGGCCGAGCCGCTCGCGCAGCGCCACCTCGTGGAGCAGGTGGGCCACGTGGCGCAGGTCGGTCATCCGGCGGTAGCCGTCCGGCCGGGCCAGGATGCGCGCGGCGAAGACCTCGTCGGTGAGGGACTCCACCACCGCCGCCACGCCGCGCGTGCCCAGCAGGTCGGCCAGGTCGCGCACGCGCGTGGCGATGGCGTCGGTGAGCCGGTCGCCGCCGGCCACGAGGCTGGTGGCGTCGTGCCCGAGCAGGTCGGTGAGGGCGGCCGCGCGGACGAGGCCGGACCGCTGCGGGGACTCCATCGCCTCGAGGAGCGTGAGCCAGTCGTCGGCGGCCTGGCTGACCAGGACGTTGCTGCCACCGCCGAGGACCGCGGGGATGCCGTGCCGGGCGAACGTGCGCCGGACGAGGTCGGCCTCGACGCCCGTGGCGACCAGGACCGCGATGTCGCCGGCGGCCACCGGCCTGACCTCGGAGCCCGTGTCGTAGGTGGCGCCGGACGCCAGCGCCTCGGCGACGTCGACCGCGAGGTCCTCGACGATCCGCTGCCGCGCGAGGGCGACCGGGAGGTCCTGGGAGTCCTCGAAGTCCTCGCGGTCGACGACGCGCAGGCGGAAGGCATCGGGGTGGGGCAGGCCCGCCAGGCGGCTGCCGTCGTGCCGGGCCCGCACGGGACGGACGGCGATGTCGGGGTGCCCCAGCTGGGCCCCCGCGAAGGTGGCGCCGAGCGCGTCGACCAGCGGCGCGTCGCTGCGCCAGTTGACCGGCAGGGTGCGGCGCTCGGTGGCGGTGGCGGCCGCGCGCAGGTAGGTCTGGACGTCGCCGCCGCGGAAGGCGTAGATGGCCTGCTTCGGGTCGCCGATCAGCACGAGCGTGGCCACGCCGCTGAAGGCCCGGTCGAGCACGTTCCACTGGACCGGGTCGGTGTCCTGGAACTCGTCTACCAGGACGACGCGCCAGCGGTTCCGCATGAGCGTGCGGGCGGGGGAGTCGGGGTCCTCCAGGACGCTCTCGAGCCGCCGCAGCAGGTCGTCGTAGTCGAGCAGGCCGAGCTCGCGCTTGCGCTGGTCGAGGCGGCGGCGCACGGCGTGGGCGAACCGCACCCGGACCCCGGCCGGCGAGTCGGGGTCGGCCTCGGCGGGCACGAGCGCGGCGTGGGGATCGGCGACGACCGCGTGGGCCAGCGTCCGGGCCTGGCCGTGCGAGAGCGCGGGACCGTCCTCGTTCGCGTACTTGGCCACGTAGAGGTCGTCGACGATCTGGTCGACCAGCTCGGTGAGGTCGTCGGTCAGCTCGGCGGACCCGTCGGAGTCGCCGGCGGTGCCGAGGCTGCGCAGCACGGTCTGGCAGAACTGGTGGGTGGTGGCGATGGTGGCGCCGTCGAAGTCGGCCAGCGCCGCGCGCAGCCGGGCGCGTCGGGCCACGAGCTCGGTCTCGGGCACGCCGACCAGGAGACGCAGGAGCGGGTCGTCGCCGGATCGATGGGCGGCCGGGTCGCCGAGGGCGGCCTCGGCCGAGACGAGCTGGTCGCGTACCCGCTCGCGCATCTCGCGGCTGGCGGCGCGGCCGAAGGTGATCACGAGCAGCTCGGGCAGGGTGACGACGCCCTCGGCGACGTAGCGCGCCACGAGCGCGCCGATCGTCCAGGTCTTGCCTGTGCCGGCGCTGGCCTCGAGCAGCGTGGTGCCCTGCGGCAGCGGGTCGGTGATGTCGAAGGCGCTCAGCTCTGGCGCCGTCAGGGGCAGGTCGCTCACAGCTGTGCCTCCTGCTGGTGGTCGAGCGCGCCGTCCCAGAGCCGGGCGGCCAGCGTGGTGAACCCGCCGGCGACGAGGGCCTCGAACGGGGCCTTGGGTCCCCAGACGCGCACGACCTCCTCGGCGTCGCGGTCGGCGGGCGGTCCGAACGCCTTGGCCTCGCGCTGCCACTCTCGGGCGGCGATGCGAGCCGCGGCCTGGGGGCCTCGCGCCCGCTGCTGGAACGCGAACAGGCGGGCGAGCTCCACGGGCAGCGGCAGCGGACGCTGCAGGCCGTCGTCGCGCAGGTCGACGAGGTCGGCGAGCAGGCCGAGGGCCTCGTCGCGGCTGGCGGGGGAGCGCGTGACGACCTGGGCGGTGCCGCGCCCGACCTTGCCGGCGAGGTGGGCGACCCAGGGGACCTCGGGTCGCTGGAGGCCCAGCGCCAGCAGCCGCACCCAGTCGCGCAGCCGGTGGCGGCCGTGGACGGTGGAGTAGGAGACGGTGACGAGACGGTCCTCGTGCACGCCCTCGACCGTGCCGGTGAGGCGGCGGCCGTCGGGCAGGGCGACGTCGATGTCGACGGACTCCGCATCGCCCGCGCGCAGCGCCGTGGTGCCGCCCACCAGCGTGGCGACGCGCGTGCCGACATCGTTGCCGACGGCCTCGCCGAGGCGGCCGGGCGGCATCATCCCGGCGCGCCAGACCGCCGACCACGCGTCGGCGGGCGCCACGCCGCGGACCGCGTCGTCGAGGAGGCGCTGCCCGATCCGCCAGCGCTCGAGCCCGTCGAGCGTGATCGGCAGGTCCTCGTCGAGGAGCTGCTCCTCGCCGCGCAGGAGGACGTCGAGCCGCTGGCGCCAGAACCCGCGCACCGGGTTCTGCACGAAGGCGATGAGGTCGGCCAGCGCGAGGTCGTCGCGCGGCGGGGCCGGCAGCGGATCGGGCAGGAAGGGCGCGGGCTCCAGCCGCGGCCGCAGGCTGGCGCGGGCCCCGGCCAGGGCGGCGGGATCGAAGCTGAAGGGCCGTGGATCGCCGGTGACCGCACCCGGACGCAGGTTGCGCGGGTCGAACGGCTGCAGCGGGTGATGGGTGACCACGTCGACGTCGCCGGCGGTGCGGCGGACCTGGTCGAGCAGCTCGCCGAGCGGGACGGCCGGCGGGCGCGCCTGGCCGCGGTGCTCGTCGGCGCCGGTGTAGGTGACGACGAGCGTCTCGGTGGCCGACATCACCGCGTCGAGCAGGAGCTGGCGGTCCTCGGCGCGCGCGTCGCGCTCGCCGGTGAGCGGCCGGCGGGCCAGTGCGTCGTCGCCGTCGACGTGGGTGGCACGCGGGAAGGTGCCGTCGTCGAGGCCGACGAGGCACACCACCCGGTGCGGCACCGAGCGCATCGGCACCATCGTGCAGACCGTGAGGCTGCCCGTGCGGAAGTTCGCCCGCGAGGGGCGCCCCGCCCAGCGCTCGCGCACCATCGTGAGGACCTCCCCGGGGCGCAGGACCGTGGTGTCGTCGTCGAGGCGCTCGAGCTCGCGGTCGACCTGCTGGCGCTGCCAGGCGTCGCGCAACGGGACGTCGGCGAGGTCGGTGAGCATGGCGTCGATCCGCGCGGACCACTGCGCCATCGTGGCGCTCCCGGCGAACGCGTCGACGGCGCGCTCGAGTCCGTCGAGGAACGTGACGAGGCGGCCGGCCAGGTCGACGTCGCCGCTGGGCACGTCGTCGAGCGGCAGCACCTCGGCGACGAGGCGGGCCGGGTCCTCGGTGGCGGCCACCCCGGCGACGAGGCGGTCGAGGCCCGTGCGCCACGTGTTCTGCTCGACCCGCAGGCCGAACCGCTGGCGGTGGGGTCCGTCGAAGCCCCAGCGGACCCCGCTGGACTCGACCCACCCGGCGATGCGCTCGATGGCGTCGTCGTCGAGGTCGAAGCGGTGCCGGACCGGCTCGGCGCCGAGCAGGTCGAGCACCTCGGCGTTGGTGGCGCGCCCGCGCCGGGCCAGCTCGAGCACCGCGACCGTGAGGCCGAGGAGGGAATTGGTGCGCGACGCGGCGCGGTCGGCGAGCATGACCCGGAGCCGGTGCCCGGGGTGGTGGGGCGTGTCGCCGAGGATCTCGGCCTGGCCGAACGCCGCGTGGAACAACGGCGCGTACGACTCGATGTCGGGGACCATCACGAGCACGTCGCGCGGCTCGAGCGAGGGATCGTCCTGGAGCAGCCCCACGACGACGTCGCGGAGCACGTCGACCTGGCGCGCGCGACCGTGGCAGGCGTGCACCTGGACGCTGCGGTCGCCGGGTGCGGGAGCGGGGCCGGCCGAGCCGGGTCGGTCCGCCGCCACGTCGGCCTGGATGCGGCCCAGCAGTGTGCCCGGCCGCTCCACGGTCAGGGCGGGGTGCACGGTGGCCCCCGGTGCCACCGCTGCCAGGGACCGCTGGAGCTCACGGACGTCGCGGCCGAGGGCGGCCAGCAGCGGGTTGTGCAGCAGCTGGGCCGTGTCGTCGGCCTCGCGCGGGACGATGCCGGCGGCGTCGGTGAGGCGGTCCCACGCGGCGGGGGAGGGATGTGGCAGCCACAGGTGTACGTCGCGGTGCTCGGCCAGCGCCGCCAGCACCTGCAGCTCGCCCAGGGGGAGCGGGTTGTGGCCGAAGAGGTTCACCCGGGGGGGCAGGTCGCCCGCGCCCGCCGAGCCGGCCAGCGCGGCGATCGTGGCACCGATGCGCTCGTCGGGCGAGGGCGCCTGGAGCCGGGCCCGCACGCGGCGCCACACCTCGGCCTGCCAGCGCACGTCGTCCGGCAGGGGCGCGCCGGTGCCGTCCTCGTCGCGCCCGGCCGACCAGGCCTCGGTCATCGCTGGACGCTGGCGCGCGTAGGCGTGCAGGCGCGCGGCGAGCGAGCGGGCGACCCCCAACCGGCGATCGCGGCGCAGCTCACGCTCGAGCCCGGCCCGACCCTGGCCGAGGTGCCGCGCGACCGCGGCGAGCCACGGCTCGTCGAGGCCCGCCTCGATCACCTCGAGCACCCGCCACACCAGCGCGTCGGGCCGCCACGGGTCCTGCTCGTCCTCGCCCACGAGCTCGGCGACGATCGAGTGCGGCCGCGCGAACCGTACGCCCGCGGTGACCCCGTCGCCGCCACCGGGTGACGCGCCCAGCCGGTGGCTCAGGCGCTGGGACAGCCACCGCTCGGTGCCGAGCGCCGCGACCACGACGAGCTCGGTGGCGAACGGATCGTCCGTGGGCTCGGCCAGCAGGGTGGCCAGTCCGTCGGCCAGCACGTCGGTGCGCTCGGCGCGGTGCAGGTGGAAGCTCATGTCGGGCTCAGTCTGCCGTGTCGGTCCGACACCGTGGGCGACCGTGCGGGATTCCCCCGTGAGCACGGGAGACTTCGACCGCTCGCACCAAAGATCGCGAAACCGCGTCATGGGGTGCCGCGAGGGGCGTCTCATGGGCATGAGCAGAAGGACGGTGCGCAGCGTCGACCCGCTGTCGCGCCCCAGGTTGACCGTGGTCCGCGGCGATGCCGCCGACGTGCCGGAGCAGTCCCCGGAGCGGGCGGACGCCACCGACGTCCTCGCCTCGATCCTCATCGACGCGTTCGGGGACCGGGTGCTGTTCCTGTTCCACCGGCGCATCCCCGGCCAGACCGGCGACCTGCCGGTCATCGCCGTCACCTCGACCGGCGTGCACCTGATCGAGCCCCGGTGCTACCCGGGCAAGAAGGTCCGGGCGTGTCGCGACGGCAGCACCTTCGAGATCGACGGGGTGCGCCACACGCGCCTGGCCGAGCAGATGGCCGAGCACGCGGAGGCCCTCCAGGCCGCCGTCTCGACGGGCCCGCTGCCGGACACCCCGGTGCACACGAGCTACTGCTTCGTCGAGGGCGAGCTGCCGATGCGCCCGCTCGAGGTCGACGGCGTGCGGGTGCTGTCGATCCGCTCGACGCTGCGCCGGCTCCGCGCCGGCGGGCCGCTGGACGAACGCCAGGTCGAGGCGCTGCACCGCGACCTGTCGCGCAGGCTCGTGCGCTCCTGACGCACGCAAACGACGATGGGGCGGCCTCTCGGGTCCGCCCCATCGTCGTTTCTCGGTGCAGCTGTCTCAGGCGATCAGTGGTCGAGCGCCTTGCCCTCCGCGCCCGCACCGGTGAGGGCGCGGACCTCCATCTCGGCGGCCTTGTACTCCAGGTGCTCCTTGCTGGTGAGCGTGCCCAGGATGCCGAGCAGGAACGAGGCCGGGATCGAGACCAGGCCGGGGTTGGCCAGCGGGAACCACGACCAGTCCTGGTCGGGGAACATCGCGGTCTCCGAGCCCGACACCGCGGGGCTGAAGATGATCAGCCCGACGGTGATGATCAGGCCGCCGTAGATGCTCCAGAGGCAGCCACGGGTGTTGAACCGCTTCCAGAACAGCGAGTAGAGGATCGTCGGCAGGTTGGCCGAGGCCGCCACCGCGAACGCCAGCGCCACCAGGAAGGCGATGTTCTGGCCGTTGGCCGCGATGCCGCCGAAGATCGCCACGATGCCGATCACGATGGCCGCGATGCGGGCGACCTTCACCTCCTGGCCGTCCGGCGCGTTGCCACGGTGGATCACGTTCGCGTAGATGTCGTGCGCGAACGAGGCCGACGCCGTGATGGTCAGACCGGCGACCACCGCGAGGATCGTCGCGAACGCCACCGCCGACACGATGCCCAGCAGCAGGGTGCCGCCCAGCTCGTAGGCCAGCAACGGTGCCGCCGAGTTGGCCGCGCCGGGTGCCGCCGCGATCCGCTCGGGGCCGACCAGCGCCGCGGCGCCGTAGCCCAGGGTCAGGGTGAACAGGTAGAACAGGCCGATCAGCCAGATCGCCCAGACCACGGACTTGCGGGCCTCCTTGGCCGTCGGCACCGTGTAGAAGCGCATCAGGATGTGCGGCAGGCCCGCGGTGCCGAGCACCAGGGCGATCGACAGCGAGATGAAGTCGATCTTGCTGATGTCGTCGATGCCGTACTTCTTGCCCGGCTCCAGAGCGGCACCGGCGGCGGCGCCGTCACCGAGCAGGTCGGAGAAGTTGAAGCCGTATTGCGCCAGGACCCACACGGTCATCAGCAGCGCGGCGCCGATCAGCAGGATCGCCTTGATGATCTGCACGTAGGTGGTGCCCTTCATGCCGCCCACGAGGACGTAGACGATCATCAGCGCGCCGACGCCGGCGATGACGAGGGCCTGACCGAAGGAGTCGTTGATGTTCAGCAGCAGGGCCACGAGGCCACCGGCGCCGGCCATCTGGGCGAGCAGGTAGAAGAAGGAGACGACCAGCGTCGACACCGCGGCGGCGGTGCGGACGGGCCGCTCCTGCATCCGGAAGCTCAGCACGTCGGCCATCGTGAAGCGGCCGGTGTTGCGCAGCAGCTCCGCCACCAGCAGCAGGGCGATGACCCACGCGACGAGGAAGCCGATGCTGTAGAGGAATCCGTCGTAGCCGGTCAGGGCGATGGCGCCGGCGATGCCCAGGAACGAGGCCGCCGAGAGGTAGTCGCCCGAGATGGCGAAGCCGTTCTGACGCCCCGTGAAGGACGCGCCGGCGGTGTACATCTGCGAGGTGCTCTTGTTGGTGCGGCTGGCCCGGATGACGAACACCAGGGTCAGCACGACGAACGCCGCGAAGATGGCGATGTTCAGGGCGGTGTTGCCGACCTGCTCCGTCTCGGTGGCCTGCGCGAGCGAGGCCAGGGAGGAGGTGATCATGCGAGGCCCTCGGCTTCCATCTCGGCACGGATCTTCGACGAGCGCGGGTCCAGCTCACGGTCGGCGTAGCGGACGTAGGCCATCGTCACGGCGAACGTGGCGACGAACTGCAGCAGCCCGAAGATGAGACCGACGTTGATGTTCCCGAACACCTTCTGGCTCATGAAGTCCACGGCGTACGTCGAGGCGAAGACGTAGACGAAGTAGAAGACGAGGGCGGCAGCGGTCGCGGGAAGCACCCAGTTGCGGTGCTTGCGCTTCAGCTCTTGGAACTCAGGCGACGCGAGGACGGCGATGTACGCCGACTCCCGGTCGGTCGGCCCGGGGGCCGAGTCGGATTCGGTCGGATTGCTCACAGCAACACCTCCACGGTGAAGGGACATCGTGACCGACGTCACAGTGATCGCGGTCACATCCGACGCTAGAGGTGGCGCACGAGGGCGGCGATCAGGGCGCGGCGCGCATGCGACGAGCGTCCGGATCCTGCGACGAACGGTCGTCGCGCGTGGGCCGAGCGGGGACCGGCGGCGATCAGTCGGCGTCGACGGAGCCCGCGAGCTGCGCCTCGAGCCGGGGCAGGGCTTCGGGCCCGAGACGCGCGACGTGGTGGCCGGCGTGCAGCAGGAAGCGCGCCTGGCGCCTCAGGGTGGGGGGCATCGGCGGGAGGTCCTGCTCGGCCTCCCCGAGCGCGCCGGCGACATCGACGCCGATCTGATCGGGCCTGAGTGACGGGTTGCGGGCATCCACGAGACCCAGTCCGGCGCCGGTCTGGGCGGCGCTGCGCAGCAGGTCGACGGTGTGCGGCAGGTCCTCGGGGGAGGCGTCCAGGGCCAGCAGCGGCAGGAGGCGGGCGGTCAGCAGGTCCGCGACCTCGTGGGCCTCGGGCGTGAACGCCGCGTCGAGTCCCAGCCGGTGCGTCGTCGCGGCTCCGAACCCGGTCCGGGCCGCGGGGTCGGCGGCCGGCCACGTGCTCCCGTCGAGGGTGGGGACGGCGAGCGCCACGTAGCGCTCGCGGTGCCGACCGCGTGTGAACCAGCCCACACTCGCATCGTACGCAGGACATCCGCGTGTGACCCATGGAAGAAATGTGACCAGAGTCGCGTCATGGGACAGGTGCGGTGCCGTCTCACGGTCACACGGCGGAAGCCGGGCCGGGAGCGGCGGACGAGGGGAGGGCGGGACGCATGAAGGTGGAGCGCATCTGGTGGCGCGAGATCGGCGCCGAGGACTACTACACGATGGAGAAGTCCTCGCGTGGTCTCCGCGGCCGGACGACCTTGGAGATCCGCCAGATCCCCGACCTCATGGAGTTCGTCGGCCTGGACCGTAACGTCTCCCCGGAGGCGTGGCAGGACGTGCGCATCGTCCCGCGCGTCGTCGGCGACCCCGACGTGTCGGCACCGCTCGTGTTCAAGGCCCACCGCCGGCACGGCGTGTACGAGCTCCACGCCCAGAACCGCAACGACGAGCGCCATGAGCGCCACCCCGCCTGGCTGCCCCTCCACGGCTGGCCGGACCTGCGCATCCCCACCTCGGTCGAGGACGCCAAGGCGGTCCTGGCCGAGCTCGGCGGGCTGCACGTCTACGTCGCGCGCACCCAGTCGGGCCAGTACTTCGCGGGGCACACGACCGGAGCCTCCCTGCCCGCCGGCTGGCCGTCCTCCTGCCAGCCGCTGTTCACCGGCTCGGAGTCGGGCGTCATCACCGTCGGCAGCGGATCGGTGCAGACGCTGACGCCGCTCGCGCGCAAGATCCTCGAGGCCTTTCGCGACCGCAAGAGCGTGCTCGTCTACGGCCCGCCCGCCACCGGCAAGACCCACGCCGTGGCCCAGGTCCGCCAGATCCTCGACGACGCGTGGACCGGCGGCGAGGCCGTCGAGATCGACCCGCACCGCATCGACCAGCCCTTCACGTCGGGGTTCGAGGCCTCGCCGATCGCGCCCCCGGTCATCACCGACTGGGTCACCTTCCACCAGGACTACGGCTACGAGGACTTCGTCGTCGGCCTGCGCCCCACCGGCGAGGGCATCCGCCTGGCTCCGTTCGCGGGCCGCCTGCTCGACCTCGCGATCCGCCTCGACCGCCAGGGCCGCGGCTCGGCGCTGCTGGTGATCGATGAGATCAACCGCGGCAACGTGCCGAAGATCCTCGGCGACTTCATGACCTTCATGGACACGTCCTACCGGCGCGGTCGCGACGGCGACTCCCGCTCGGCGATCCCGGTGAACCTGCCGAAGGTGCAGCGCAGCCCCACCGGCGACCCGGTGACCGAGCCGATCTGGATGATCTCGGGCGACTCGTACATGCTGCCGCAGCCGTGGACGTTCCCGTACGACGTGAACATCCTGGCCACGATGAACTCGGTGGACCGGGCGGTCGCCCCGCTCGACTCGGCGATCGGCCGACGCTTCGAGCGCATCGACGCCTACGCCGACCTGGACTTCCTGGCCCAGCACCTCGGGGTCAGCATCGAGATCGCCACCGCGCCGGACATCGACGCGGAGCACTGGACGCCCCAGGCGGCCGCCGTGGCGCTGCTGGGCTACCTCAACGACGAGATCACCGAGCGCCTCGGGCAGGACTACGAGCTCGGGCACCTCTACCTGTGGAACATCGCGAGCTGGGAGGACCTCCAGCGCGTGTGGGACCACGACATCTGGCCGCAGATCCGGGACCGCTTCGGCGCTCGCCCCGACCAGCTGGCCGACCTGTTGCGCGTGAACTCGCGCAATGCTCCGCCGAACTACCCCTTCCGTACGCGGACGCTGACGGGCCGTGCCCTGGCCGTCGACTCCTTGATGGGCCAGTCCCACGAGGACACCGCGATCGCTCTCGACTTCCTGGTGCGTGGATGATGATGATGACCGGACAGACCCTGCTCGAGGGCGGACCCGCCCAGCCGTTCGCGGGCACCGCGGCCGACCTCGACGAGCTGCGGCTGCGATCGACCGAGCTGGCCACGCGCCTCGGCCTGGCCGAGGAGCCGTTCGTCATCGACGACGCGGCCGGCACGATCCAGGTCCGCGGCGTGGCGGGCTTCGTCGCCCTCGGCGACTCGACGATCGAGATCATGCCCCACGTCCTGCGTCACGACCCGGGCTGGCGCGTCTCCATGCTGACGATGCTGACCACGGTCCATCACCTCGAGTGGGTGCCCCGGGTCGATCGCGGCTCGCGCCACGCGGGCCTGTCGGACCTGCTCGGCATGATCGTGGCCGGCGCCATGGGTCGCGCGTCGTCCGAGGGGGTGCCGCGCACCTACGTCGAGCGCACCGCCGTCACGCCCTCGATCCGCGGTCAGGTCGACGCCGGCCGGATGTGGCGCCGCGTCGTGGACCCCTACAGCGTCGACTGCCGTTTCTCCGAGTTCGTCGCCGACGGCCCGGTCACCTCCGCACTCAAGTGGGCGTGCGCCGAGCTGGCCGGTGCCGTGCAGCAGCCGTGGCTCGAGTCCGAGCTGCGCGCGTACGCCGACCTCTTCCCCGAGGCGTCGCGCGACCTGCCGCCGCCGTCGGTCATGGACGGGCTCCAGCTCACGCCGCAGTTCGGCTTCCTCAGCGAGGCGCTCGACGTCGCGCGCATGCTCTCGATGGGCCCGCAGAACGGCACCAGCGGCCGGGCCGACGGTCCCACCCGCGCCTTCCTGTGGAGCACCGAGAAGCTGTTCGGGGACTTCGTCCAGGAGGTGGCCGAGCGGGCCGCCAAGGGCGCCGGCTTCACCGCCTACCGCGGTTCGCGGGCCCGGCGGCTGAACGACGTGAACGCCGCGGAGGGCGCGGTCGACACGGTGGTGCAGTCCGACTCCGAGCTCGTGGCCGTCACGGTCTGCGCCCGGGAGTACACCGAGGACCTGGCCGACGAGCTGTCCATCGGCCTCATCGCGGCCGGCCGCGAGCTCGGCGCCTCCGACATCGCGATCGTCTTCCCGGCCAGCATGGGCCTGCGGCCCGGCACCCAGCTGCGCGTGCGCGAGCCCGGAGGCCCGTCGATGCTGCACCTGCTCACCGTGGACCCCTCGGGGCTGGGGGAGCACGGCGGCATGGCGCGCGCCCTCAACGAGTTCGAGCTCGACCTGTCGATGGTGCTCACGATCGCGCAGCGCCGCCCCGTGGGGTCCCGCCGCCTCGGCGGCACCGCCTGATCGACTGATCTCGATCGAGATCACGCTCAGTGGCGCAGCTGCACCAGGACCTCGAGCTCGGAGTCGGTGAGCTCGGTCAGGGCGGCCTCGCCGGCGTTGACCACCGCGTCGGCCAGCGCGCGCTTCGCGCTGATCAGCTCGGCGATCGACTCCTCGATCGTGCCCTCGGCCACGAGGCGGTGCACCTGCACGTTCTTCGTCTGCCCGATGCGGTGCGCCCGGTCGGTGGCCTGGTCCTCGACGGCCGGGTTCCACCAGCGGTCGTAGTGGACCACGTGGTCGGCACGGGTCAGGTTCAGGCCGGTGCCCGCGGCCTTCAGCGACAGGACGAACACGTCGGTCTCGCCGTCCTGGAACGCGCTCACCATCTGCTCGCGGCGTGACACGGGCGTGCCACCGTGCAGGAAGTCGTGGCGCACCTTGCGCTCGCCCAGCCGGCGGGCGAGCAGGCGGCCCATCTGCGCGTACTGGGTGAACACCAGCGCGGCGCCGCCCTCGTCGACGATCTCCTCGACCAGCTCGTCGAACGTCTCGAGCTTGCCCGAGCGGCCGGTCAGGCGCGCCTCCGGCTCGTGCAGGAACTGCGCCGGGTGGTTGCAGATCTGCTTGAGCTGCGTCAGCAGCTTCACGACGAGGCCGCGACGACGGATGCCGGTGGAGTCGGCGATCTCCGACATCGTCCGCTGGACGACCGCCTCGTAGAGGCCGACCTGCTCGCGGGTCAGCGGCACGCGGTGGTCGGTCTCGATCTTCGGCGGCAGCTCCGGCGCGATGCCCGGGTCGGTCTTGCGGCGGCGCAGCACGAACGGACGGATGAGCTGCGAGAGCCCGGCGGCACGGTCGGTGTCGTGATCGCGCTCGATCTGGCGCGACCACTCGCGCCGGAACTGCTCGCGCGTGCCGAGCAGGCCGGGCGTGGTCCAGTCGAGCAGCGCCCACAGCTCGCCGAGGTGGTTCTCCACGGGGGTGCCCGTCAGGGCCATGCGGGCCTCGGAGTCGATCCGGCGCAGTGCCTGCGCGGCACCGCTGCCGGGGTTCTTCACGTGCTGCGCCTCGTCGGCGACCACGAGGTTCCACCGGTGGCGGCGCAGCTCCTCGACGCTGGAGCGCATCGTCGCGTACGTCGTCACGACGAAGCCGGACTTGGCGTCGGCGAGGTGGCGGCGGGGACCGTGGTAGCGGTAGACCGGGACGCCGGGGGCGAAGCGGGCGATCTCGCGCTCCCACGTGGCGAGGACCGAGGCGGGGCACACCACGAGGGTGGGCTCGGGGGAGTCCAGGTGCAGGTGCAGCGCGATGAGCATGAGCGTCTTGCCCAGGCCCATGTCGTCGGCCAGGATCCCGCCGAGCCCGAGGTCGACCAGCTGGCTCATCCAGCGCAGGCCGCGCAGCTGGTACTCGCGCAGCTGCCCGTCGAGCGACTCGGGCTGGGAGGCCGGCGTGATGTCCGCGTCCTGCTCGGACAGGCGGCGTCGGACGTCCTCGAGCCAGCCCACGGTGTCGACCTCGGTCTCGAGCCCGTCGATCTCGAGGCTTCCGGTGACGGCCGCACGCAGGGCCTCGCCGGGATCGAGGGTGCGGCCGTGACCGGCCAGCACGCGGGCGACCTGCTGCTGGTCGACCATGACCCAGCGGTCGCGCAGGTGCAGCATGCCGGACTGCGACTCCGCGAGCTGCTCGACCTCGGCGCGGGTGAGGTGCTCGCCGCCCACCGACACGCTCCAGTCGAAGCGGAAGAGCTGGTCGGAGGTGAAGGCGCGGGGCCGGTCGTGCTCGCGCTCGAGGCGCGGCTCCTCGGCGTCGACCCGGCTGACGACGCCGGTGGCGCGCACGTCGTGGCGCAGGCCCTCGGGCCACTGGATGTCGATGCGGTTGGCGAGGGCGGACACGAGGGGTTGGCCCTGGCCGAGCTCGCCCAGCTCCTCGGGCGTCACCCGGACCCGGCCCTCGCGGGCGAGCTGTGCGGCGGGCGGCCAGCTGACGGCGAGTCGCTCGAGCATCGCCACCATGGCGGGCCGCGCCGCGGGGCCGAGGTGGTGGTCGTCGCGGGTCAGCACGGTCGTCGCGGGCACCGAGGCGCGGTTCATCGCCTGGGGCCGGACGTGCAGCTCGAGGTCGGCCATGGCGTCGGCGTCCCCGCTGAGGGTGACGTCGAGCCGGTAGGAGAAGGTCTTCGGCCGCTCGATCGTGGGCCGCGGCTGCTCGGTCTCGCGACGCCGCTGGGGGGTGGTGGCCACGGCGGGCGCGCCCGCGACCAGCGCCGCCAGGAACGCGCGGATCGATGCCTGTCCCTCGGCGGGCGTGGGGCCGACGGCGCGGCCCGCGTCGAGCATCTGCTGCATCTCCGAGGAGCCGGGGGAGGCGAGCGTGCCGGTGGCCATGAGGCGCAGGGCGATGATCGAGGGGGTGGCCCAGGCGCGCACGCTGGGGTCGGCCGTGAGGGCCCGGATCCCACCGCTCAGCGGACCCACCGCCTCGTTCGCGGTGGCCTCCACGGGACCGCTCGGAGTGTCGAAGACGAACGTCGATCGCGCCGGGTCGTCCGGGTCCTGGACGAACCTGACCGGGTGCCGCAGTGCGATCTGCAACTCGGTCGGCGTGGCCATCCCTCCATTGTCGCGCACCCCTTCAAACGGCTGCTCATGTGGTATAGTTGAATCATTAACTAACAGGAGTCGACGATGAATCTGCGTCCCGAGACGGTGCCCACGCACACGCTCTCCGACCTCACGAACCGCCTGGTGCCCAGCCCGCGCATGCCGGTGCTGTTCGTCGGTCACGGCAACCCGATGAACGCCCTCGCCGACAACACCTTCACCCGCGAGTGGGAGCGCGTGGGCGCCGGCCTGCCCGCCGCGCAGGCCATCGTCGTGATCAGCGCGCACTGGCTCACCCCCGGTGGAACGCACATCACCGACGCGCCCCGCAACCCGATCATCTACGACTTCGGCGGCTTCCCCGACGAGCTCTACCGGGTGAAGTACGAGACCCACGGGGACGAGCGGGTCGCCCGCATCCTGGCCGAGCACCTGGTCGAGTACGAGGCGCGTCTCGACAGCCAGTGGGGCCTCGACCACGGCACCTGGAGCGTGCTGAAGTTCCTCGCGCCCGCGCCACAGGTGCCGGTGCTGCAGATCAGCATCGACTACTCGATGCCCCTGCCGAAGCTCTACGAGCTGTTCGGGCGCCTGCGCGACCTGCGCCGCCGCGGCGTGGTCTTCATCGGCAGCGGCAACATCGTGCACGCGCTGAACCGCGTCCGCTGGGGCGGCGGCCCGGCGTGGGACTGGGCGGAGGAGTTCGACGCCCAGACCGCCGATGCGCTCGCGACGCGGGACGTCGCCAAGCTCGTGGACCCGTACCGCTCGTGGTCGGCCGCACGGATCGCCGTGCCGACCGACGACCACTACCGCCCGATGGTGGCGGCGCTGGGCCTGCTCGAGCCCGACGAGGAGATCGGCTTCTTCAACACCGAGATCGACATGGGCTCGGTCGGCATGCGGTCCTTCATCACGGCTGCCTGACGTCCCAGCCGGCCAGCACGGCGGCGGTGAATCCGTCGAACGTGAGGTCGTCGGGTCCCGCGGGCTTCGGCCCGAGGCGGACGGCGACCACGTCCTGCGACGGCACCACGGCGAGCAGCTGGTTGCCCCAGCCGAGCGCCCAGAAGGCGTCGGCGGGCACCGAGGGCGCCAGCCGGCCCCGGAACGGCTCGCGGTCGACGTCGAAGCCGGCGGCGCGGCGCACCTCGACGACACGGCCCTCGGCGTTGTTCCACCACAGCAGCCCGTAGGCGGCGTTGCCCTCGGACGAGGTCGTGACCAGCTCGGACACCGCCTCGGGCGACAGGATCCGGCGCCCGTCGAAGACCCCGCCGTCGCGCATCATCACGCCGAGCCGGGCGAGGTCGGCGCACGACGAGACGATCCCGGCGTACGTCGTGAGCCGTCCCGCCGCGTCGCGGTTCCAACTGGTGTCGGCCAGGCCCAGTGGTTCGAAGAGGCGCTCCCGCGCGAACTCCTCGACGTCGCCGACGGTCGACCCCAGCACGGCCGACAGCACCTGGCTGGCCAGGTTGTCGTAGCGCCACGCGGTGCCCGCCGGGTCCTGCTGTCCCACGGCGAGGGCGGCGGCGGTCTGGTTGCTCGCGCCGATCATCGCCCGGTCGAGCGCCTCGGACCACTCGCGTCCCGACGTCATCGACATGAGGTGCCGCACGGTGACGTCGCGCGACGCGTCGGGCCAGTCGTCTGCGTGGCGGGCCACCGGGTCGTCGAGGTCGAGCGCCCCGTCGGCCGCGGCGACCGCCAGGAGCACGCCGACCACGGACTTCGTGATC
Organism: Aeromicrobium phoceense; assembly: GCF_013868155.1. Lineage (NCBI taxonomy): Bacteria > Bacillati > Actinomycetota > Actinomycetes > Propionibacteriales > Nocardioidaceae > Aeromicrobium > Aeromicrobium phoceense. The sequence continues at coordinate 2,649,769 of NZ_JACEOG010000001.1, read as the reverse complement.
GAGTAGACGCGTCGTGTGGCGTGCCGCGACCCGGCCGGGTGCTCGTGGATGACCTCGTCGCCGCGCAGCACCAGCGTGCAGGTCGAGGCACTGGCGTCGACCAGCCGGTCGAGCTCGCTGAAGTCCGGCGGGGGAGCCGGGCTCGGGCTCGGTGAGGCGGAGACGGTGGGCAGCGAGGCGTCGGACAAGTCGGTCCTTCCGGGAGTGGGGGACGTGCACGCGCCGAGTGCCAGCGCGCCGATCAGCAGGCCGGTCCGCCCCGCCACCCGACCGACTTTTGGAGCGGGATCAACGCCGGACCGCCGGATAGAGGTGCATTCCGTTCCACAAGTGGGCAGGGGGCGGGTCACATGCGGCCCGTGTCCAGGTAGCGCTGGTGCCACGAGAGGGCCTCGCCGAGCAGGTGGGGGGTGTGCCGGGCGTCGGGGCGGGCCGCGAGGGCGCGCTCGAGGTAGTCGCGCAGCTGCGGGCGGAAGTCCGGGTGGGCGCAGTGGGCGATGATCTGCTCGGCCCTGGCCCGCGGGGACAGGCCGCGCAGGTCGGCTAGCCCGTGCTCGGTGACGATGACGTGCACGTCATGCTCGGTGTGGTCGACGTGGCTGACCATGGGCACGATCGTCGAGATGGCCCCGCCCTTGGCCGTCGACGGCGTCAGGAAGAAGTTCAGGTAGGCGTTGCGCGCGAAGTCGCCGCTGCCGCCGATGCCGTTCATCACCGCGCTGCCCATGACGTGGGTCGAGTTCACGTTGCCGTAGATGTCGGCCTCGATCATGCCGTTCATGGCGATCACGCCGAGCCGGCGGATGACCTCGGGGTGGTTGGAGATCTCCTCGCTGCGCATGAGGATCCGGCCCTTGTAGCCGTCGATCCCGGCGTGGAACCGCTCCATCCCCTCACGGGACAGCCCGAACGAGGCCGTCGACGCCGCCCGCAGGGTGCCCGAGTCGAGCAGCGTCAGCATGCCGTCCTGGAGCACCTCGGTGTACGCCACGAGGCTCGTGAACTCGCTGTCGTCGAGGCCCTGCAGCACCGCGTTCGCGACGTTGCCCACGCCCGACTGGAGCGGCAGCAGCTCGGGAGGCATCCGGCCCGCACCCACCTCGCCACGCAGGAACTCCAGGGCGTGGTCGGCGATGGCGCGCGAGACGTCGTCCGGTGCGGAGAACGCGGCACCGGCGTCGGGCTCGCGGGTCTCGACCACGGCCACCACCTTCGCCGGGTCGACCTTCAGGTACGGCTCGCCGATCCGCTGCATCGGCTCGGTGAGCGTGAGCGGGCGGCGGTGGGGCGGCAGCGCGGTGCCGCCGTAGATGTCGTGGAAGCCCTCGAGCTCGCGCGGCTGCCAGTGGTTGACCTCGAGGATCACCCGGTCGGCCTGGTCGAGCCAGGTCTTGTTGTTGCCCACGGAGCTGCCCGGGACGAGGAGTCCGTCGGGCAGGATCGCCGTCACCTCGATGACGGCGACGTCGAGCGGGCCGTAGAAGCCGAACCACATCTGCTGGGCCGAGTGGCTCAGGTGGGCGTCGACGTAGTCGACCTCGCCGGCGTTGATCTGGCGGCGCAGCAGCGGGTCGGAGTTGTAGGGGAGCCGCTTGGCGATCGCGTGGGCCTCGGCCAGGACGCCGTCGGCCTGCGGAGCGGTGGAGGCACCGGTCCACAGGCCGATCCGGAAGTCCTCGCCGGCGTCGTGCGCGGCCCGGGCGCGGGCGGCGAGCGCGGAGGGCACGGCCTTGGGATAGCCCGCGCCGGTGAATCCGCTCATCCCGACGTTGTCGCCGGGACGGATGAATCGGACCGCCTCCTCGGCGGTCATGATCCGCTCGGACACCACGGGGCACGTCACACGGCTCATGGCCCCGAGTGTCTCAGTTCTGCGAGGCCTCCGGAACCTCGGGCGCCTGGGCCTGGGCCTCCTGCGCGTCGATCTCGCGGCGCACCTGCTCCATGTCGAGGTCGCGGACCTGACCGATGATCTGGTCGAGCGCCTCCGCCGGCAGCGCGCCGGGCTGGGCGTACAGCAGCACGCCGTCGCGGAACGCCATCAGCGTGGGGATCGAGGTGATCTGGACCGCGGCGGACAGCTCCTGCTCGGCCTCGGTGTCGATCTTGGCGAAGGTGATGTCGGGATGGCGCTCGCTGGCGGCCTCGTAGACCGGAGCGAACTGCATGCACGGTCCGCACCAGCCGGCCCACCAGTCCACCAGGGTGATGCCCTCACCGGTGACGGTGTCCTGGAACGTGTCGGCAGTCAGGTTGATCGTGGTCATGATGGCCTTTCGTCGGTTACTGCTTCTTCAACGTCCAACTCCACTGTGACATTCCGATGGTTGGGCACGTCCGCTGCTTGCGGCATGATCGGGTCATGGATCGCCGGAGCGTCATCGTCGGGGGAGCGGCCCTGGGTGCCGCGTGGCTGGCCGGATGCAGCGGCGACGACCCGAAGCCCCGCCCCAGCCCCTCCACCACGACCACCACGGCCTCCGAGCCCCCGCCCACCACGGCGAGCACGCCGCCCGCCCCCACGCCGATCGACCCGCGGATCGACGGCACGATCCTTCAGGACTCAACGTGCCGTGGGCGATCGTCTTCCTCGCCGACGGGTCGGCCCTGGTCACCCAGCGCGACGACGCCTCGATCGTGCGGGTCACCGCCGACGGCGACGTGTCGAAGGTGGGCGACGTCCCCGGCGTGGCCCCCGGCGGCGAGGGCGGGCTGCAGGGGCTCGCCGTGGCGCCCGACGAGTCGGCGCTCTACGCCTACCTCACGGGGCCCGACGACAACCGCGTGGTGCGCCTGGAGTTCGACGGCGACCGCATCGGAGCCGCCGAGCCGATCCTCACCGGCCTGGCGAAGGCGTTCAACCACCAGGGCGGAGCGCTGACGTTCGACCGCCGGGGCCGCCTCTTCGTCGCGGTCGGCGACGCGGCGAACACCGCCACCCCGCAGGACCGCTCCTCGCTGAACGGCAAGATCCTGCGCATCGACACCCAGGGGCGCCCGGTCGAGGGGAACCCGTTCGGCAACGAGGTGTGGTCCTACGGGCACCGCAACGTCGAGGGCCTGGCCTGGGACGCATCGGGGCGCCTGTGGGCGAGCGAGTTCGGCGACCGCAGCCAGGACGAGCTCAACCGGATCGTCAAGGGCGGCAACTACGGCTGGCCGATGGTGGAGGGGGACAGCGACGACGACCGCTACGTCCGCCCGAAGGTCACCTGGCCCACCTCGGAGGCGTCGCCGGCAGGACTCGCGATCAGCGGCGACCGGGCCTTCGTGGCGGCGCTCCGCGGGGAGCGGCTGTGGCAGGTCCCGATCGAGGGCACGTCCGCCGGTGAGCCGCGCGCGTTCTTCACGCGCGAGCTCGGGCGACTGCGCGCCGTGGCCGCCGCGCCCGACGGCACGCTGTGGCTGGGCACCTCCAACACCGACGGGCGCGGCCAGCCCGGCCGGTCGGACGACCGGATCGTGCGTGTCGCGATATCCGGCTGAGATTTCACTGGCGTTTCGGGCCCGCGGTGGTTATCGTCGTCGGTGGGGGACGACTCGGCACGCCGACGTCAATGGGGAATGCAGCGCCTCTGGGTCTACGACCCGCGCGGCTGCCCGGATCGTCCTTCGTCACCTCTCGTGACCACTTCGGAGCCACGAGCAGGTGAGGCGGTTCGCCGCCCTGTGAGTCCGGCTCCCTCCCGGCACTGACAGCAAGAACCCCACCACCTCTCGGTGGTGGGGTTCTTGGCGTTCGGGTCCGGGTGGACTCAGAGCGGCCGGATGTTCGCGGCCTGGAGGCCCTTCTGGCCCTGCTCCACGTCGAACTCGACCTTCTGGTTCTCGTTCAGCGAGCGGTAGCCGCCCGACTGGATCGCCGAGTAGTGCGCGAACACGTCCTCGCCGCCGTCGTCGGGGGCGATGAATCCGAAGCCCTTGTCAGCGTTGAACCACTTGACGGTACCGGTGGCCATGGTCTTTCTCCTCTTGATCCTTCTGGCGATGGTCGGACGCGCTCTTCACGCCCGACGGTCGCGACGCACATCCAACCGCGAGAGGAACCACGCCCCGGAGGGAACCGCATCCTTTTGCTGTCCAACGTCGTGCAACTGCCACCACCCTACGACACGGCGACGGGCGTCGGGAGGCTCCGAAGACGACTCGAAGCGGTGAATGTCGGATGAACGCGCCGTGGCGCTACACCCGCCGGAACGACTACGCCGGTATAGTCAGGAAGAACCACCTCACGGGGTGGTGCCCACGGCGACGCCGCGGGCCGAGCGGGGGGCGTGCATCCGGGGGGACGGCGCGTCCCCCGCACCTGTGTGCGGGGGCGATTCCGTCCGGTTCAGAGGTCGTAGTCGATCGTCAGCGGCGCGTGGTCGGACCACCGCTCGCCCCAGCTGGCGGCGCGATCCACGGTGGCCACGCGAGCGGACTGCGCCAGCTCGGGCGTCGCGATCTGGTAGTCGATGCGCCAGCCCGTGTCGTTGTCGAAGGCCTGCCCGCGCATCGACCACCAGGTGTACGGGCCGTCGACCGGCCCGGCCAGGTGGCGGTGCACGTCGTACCAGCCGAGGTCGCCGAAGAACTGGTCGAAGTAGGCACGCTCCTCGGGCAGGAACCCGGCCTTCTTGACGTTGCCCTTCCAGTTGCGGATGTCGAGCTCGGTGTGGCCGACGTTGAGGTCGCCCGTGATCAGCGCGTGGCCGTCCATGCCGCCGAGCTCGGCCATGCGCTTGGTCATCTGGTCGAGGAAGCGGAGCTTCTCCTCCTGGCGCGGCGTGCCGGCCTCGCCGGAGTGGACGTAGACGCTCACCACGGTGAGGACGGAGCCGTCGGGGAGCGTGAGGTCGGACTCGATCCAGCGGCCGGTGTCGTCGAAGAACGCGTCGCCGTTGCCGATGCGGTGGCTCGTGGGCTCGAGGCGGCTGATCACCGCGACGCCCGAGCGTCCCTTGGCGGCGGCCTCGGTGTGGACCACGTGGTAGCCGGTGCCCTCGAGGATCTCGTGCACGATCGCGTCGCGCGCGCGGACCTCCTGCAGCGTGATGATGTCGGCGTCGCGGCCCTCGAGCCACTCCTTCATCCCCTTGCGCCACGCGGCGCGGATGCCATTGACGTTGACGGTCGAGATCCTCAGCACCCTGCGAGGTTACCGGCCTGCACCCACCACTTTCGGAACGGGCGCGACGGAGGTCAGGCGGTGAACGGCGGGCGCTCGTCGAGGCGGATGGAGCGGCGGCCCGCCCAGCGCCAGACCCGGGCCGTGAGGTCGCGGTCCTCGTCGGTGACGAGGTTGCCCATCACGCGCAGCGCGATCGTCATCAGGGTGTGCGAGCGCATCCCGATCGGGCCGGCCGTGGGCAGCAGGTGCGGCACGGTGATCAGCCCGGCCAGGCGGCGCGCGATCGAGAATGAGGGTCCGTAGTGGGCCGTCAGCATCGCGGGCCAGGCGGCCTCGGGGGAGTCGCCCGTGGCCAGCAGCTCGGCGCCGATGCGGCCGGTCTCCAGGCCGTAGTCGATGCCCTCGCCGTTGAGTGGGTTCACGCAGCCCGCGGCGTCGCCGATGACGATCCAGTTGCGCCCGGACACACCCGACACGGCGCCACCCATCGGCAGCAGCGCCGACGTGGGCAGCTCGAGGTCGGCGCCCAGGTCCCAGTCCTCGCGGCGCAAGGTGGCGTAGTACTCCATCAGCGGCCGGATCTGGATCTTCGCGGGGCGCTTCGCGGTGGCGAGCGCGCCCACGCCGAGGTTCACCCGGCCGTCGCCGAGCGGGAAGATCCACCCGTAGCCGGGCAGCAGCTCGCCCGTCTCGCCCCGCAGCTCGAGGTGCGAGGAGATCCACGGGTCGTCCCCGCGGCCCGACTTCACGTAGCTGCGGCCCGCGACGCCGTAGGCGGTCTCGCGGTGCCACTCGCGCCCGAGCACCCGGCCGAGCGGGGAGCGGACACCGTCGGCGATCACGAGGCGCCGGCACGCGATGGTGTGGCGGCCCTGCGCCGTGTCGAAGACGACGCCGGCGACCGAGCCGTCGGCGGCCCGCTCGACATCCACGGCGCGGGCGCCGTCGACGCCGGTCACGCCGGCATCCAGGGCGCGCTCGCGGATCCGCGCGTCGAGCTCGGTGCGGGGAACGGCCGAGCCGTGGTCGGGCAGCGAGCCACCGGGCCACGGCAGCAGCAGCTCCTGGCCGAAGCCGGCCGCGCGCAGGCCGCGGTTCACGGTGTGCCCGCGGACCCAGTCACCGAGGTCGAGCCGCTCGAGCTCGGCGATGGCGCGCGGGGTGAGGCCGTCGCCGCACGTCTTGTCGCGCGGGAAGGTGGCGGCGTCCGCCAGCACGGTGTCCATCCCGAGCCGCGAGGTCCACGCGGCGGCGGAGGAGCCGGCAGGCCCGGCGCCGACGACGAGGACGTCGGTGGTGGTCGGCAAGCTCATGTGACGATTCTCCCACCGGGCCCACGACGCGAGGGCACGGGGCGCGCCGTGGGAGGATGGCGGTCGTGTCCACCACGCCTGCTCCGAGCCCCGACGTCGTCCGGTTCGCGTCCCGCGGCTCGTCGCACTTCGACATCCTGCTCGCCCTGTTCTGCGTCGTGATCGTCGTCTCGAACATCGTCGCGAGCAAGGCGGTCGAGATCGGCTCCGGTCAGGTCATGCTCGGGCCGGTGCAGCTGTGGCCGCTTGTGGTCGACGGGGGAGTCGTGCTGTTTCCCCTGGCCTACGTGCTCGGCGACGTGATCTCCGAGGTCTACGGACTGCGCGCCGCCCGCCGCGCGATCCTCACCGGCTTCGCCGCCGCCGCGCTGGCCACGGGCACCTTCTTCGTGGTCCAGCTCATGCCCGGCGCCTCCTGGTACGAGAACCAGGCGGCCTACGAGGCCGTGCTGGGCCCGGTCGCGCAGATCGTCCTCGCGAGCCTGGCGGGGTACCTCGTCGGCCAGCTCCTCAACTCGTGGGTCCTGGTACGGATGAAGCAGCGCAACGCCGAGCGCCGGCTCGTGGCGCGCCTCATCGGCTCCACCGGCGTGGGCGAGGTGGCCGACACGCTGATCTTCTGCGCGATCGCCGCGTCGGCCATCGGCGTCTCCACCTTCGGCGCCTTCGTGAACTACTTCGTCATGGGCGTCGTGCTCAAGGTGGGCGTCGAGCTGCTGGTCATGCCGATCACCGTGCGGGTCATCGCGTGGCTCAAGCGACGCGAGCCCACCTACCTGGCCGCCTGAGCGGCCCGACCCCCGAGGTAGCGGCCCAGCCACTCGGACTTCAGGGCCGCGAAGTCGCCGGACTCGATCGCCGTGCGCATCGAGTCCACGAGCCGCACGAAGAAGCGCTCGTTGTGGATCGAGCACAGGGTCGCGGCGTTGTACTCGTTCGCCTTGAACAGGTGGTGCAGGTAGGCCTTCGTGTAGTGGGCGCACGTGTAGCAGTCGCAGCCCTCCTCGATCGGCCCGAAGTCGCGCCGTGACGCCGCCACCATGAGGTTGTAGCGGCCGGTGGCGCTGTACACGCGCGACGACCGCGCGACCCGGGTGGGCGTGACGCAGTCGAACGTGTCGCAGCCCGCCTCGACCCCGGCGAAGAGGTCCTCGGGCTCGCCGATGCCCAGGAGGTGGCGCGGTCGGTCGTCGGGCAGCTCGTCGGTGACCCAGCGGACGATCGTGCCGAGGTTCTCCTTCTCGATCGCGCCGCCGACCCCGTAGCCGTCGAAGGCCAAGTCGGCCAGGCCGCGGGCTGCCTGCCGACGCAGGTCCTCGTGCTGCGCGCCCTGCACGACGCCGTAGAGGGCCTGGCGCGGGCGGTCGGGGTGGGCCGCCCGCAGCCGCTCGATCTCCGCGAGGCAGCGCTCCGCCCACGCCTGGGTGCGGCGCAGCGAGTCCACCTGGTACTCGCGGCTGTTCATCAGCGTGGTCAGCTCGTCGAACGCGAAGATGATGTCGGCGCCGAGCTGGTGCTGGATGCCCATCGACACCTCGGGGGTGAACCGGTGCTTCGACCCGTCGAGGTGGCTCTTGAACGTGACGCCGTCCTCGTCCACGTGGGCGAGGCGGTCCTTGCCGGGGGCGATCACGTCGTCGGCCTCGGTGCCCACGGCGTCCATCGCCAGGGTCTTCTTGAACCCGGCGCCCAGGCTCAGCACCTGGAAGCCGCCGGAGTCGGTGAAGGTGGGGCCGTGCCAGTTCATGAAGGCGCCGAGGCCGCCGGCGGCCTCCACGATGTCGGCGCCGGGCTGCAGGTACAGGTGGTAGGCGTTGGCCAGCACGGCCTGGCCCCCGAGGTCGGAGATCGACTCGGGGAGCACGGCCTTGACGGTCGCCTTGGTGCCCACCGGGATGAACGCGGGCGTGCGGATCGAGCCGTGAGGGGTCTCGATGGTGCCCGATCTTCCGGGGGCGTCCGGCAGGGTGCTTCCGACGGTGAACACGGCCCCATCCAAACAGACGGGGCCGTGTCCTTCGTCAGGCGCCGGGACGGTCGACGAGCTCGACGCGCGTGGCGTCGCGCTCGCTGGCGCCCATGGCCGCGGCGAGTCGGTGGTGCACCGCGCCCTCACCGTGGCGGCTCTGGCGATCGAGGGCCAGGCCGAGGGCCTTCTGCGCCCAGGCGCTGGTCGGCTCGAGCTCGGTGAGCGTCCGGAACGCCTGCTCGGCCGGGCCCAGGTGGGCGGCGGCGAAGTGGGCGCGTCCCATCAGCTCGCACACGGCGGCGTTGCGCGGCTCGAGCTCGGCCACGGGCCGCAGCACGCGGGCCGCCTCACGCGGAAAGCGGGACTCCAGGAGGTCCTCGGCGTAGCGGAACGCCTCCAACGGCTCCATCGCCTCGATCTTCTCGTCCGTCAGCGTGGGCTTCATCCAGATGGTCATGTTCCGCTCCTCTCGTCACCGCCTACAACGGTGCGGGGGTGCGGAATGTTCCCGGTCAGTCCTGGACGCCGGGCGTGGCCTCGGGCGTCGGCTCGACCGTGGGGTTGGTCGTGGGATCGGGCACCTGCGGCGCGGGCGCGGCGGTGGTCGGCGCGGTGGTGGGAGCGGTCGTCGGAGCCGTGGTCGGGTCGTCGGAGGGGCCATCCGTGGGCGCCGTGGACGCGGTGGGATCCGGCTCGTCCTGAGGGTCGGAGCCGGTGCCTCGGTCCTGCCAGGGCCGCCCGATCGTGGGGTTGTCGGTGTTGCCGAAGGACGCCCCCGTGGCCAGCTCGTAGGCGCCGATGGCGAGCAGCGCCGTGCCGAGGGCGAGCCCGGCCCAGACCAGGATGCGCTTCCACGACAGGTCGCGCTCGGAGTCCTCGACGGCGACGGTGGACTCCTGCTCGGTGACGAGGATCTCACCGCCGTCGACGTTCTCCTCGCCCGCGGGCGCCGATCGTGACACGACCGTGCCGCTCTCGGTGATGAACGTGGTGCCGCGGTCGAGCCCGCGCACGTAGAACGCGCTCGCGACCGACGCCACGAGGCTGCCGACCGCCGCGCCGATGATCGTGCCTGCGACGCCGAGGTAGGACGCGACCCACGCCGACGTCATCGCCGCGAGTGCACCGGCCACCAGCTGGAGCCAGGACAGTCCGGAGAAGGAGCCGTTGCGAGACATGGCCTCCAGACTAACGAGGCGGACCCACCTCTCCGGGGGCCCGCGAAGGTCAGGCCAGGGCCTGCTGCAGGTCCTCCAGCAGGTCCTCGACGTCCTCGATCCCGACCGACAGCCGGACGAGGTCCTCGGGGACCTCGAGCTGCGATCCGGCCGTGGACGCGTGCGTCATGGCCCCGGGGTGCTCGATGAGCGACTCCACGCCGCCGAGGCTCTCGGCGAGGGTGAAGACCCGGGTGCGCGAGCACAGGTCGAGTGCCGCCTGGCGCCCCCCGGCGAGGCGCAGCGAGATCATCCCGCCGAATCGGCGCATCTGGCGCGCCGCGACCTCGTGGCCCGGGTGGTCGGGCAGACCGGGGTAGCTGACGTGACTGACCGCGTCGTGGTCGACCAGCATCCGCGCGATCGCCTCGGCGTTGTCGCAGTGCCGGTCCATCCGGACCGCGAGCGTCTTGATGCCGCGCAGCGTCAGGTAGGCGTCGAACGGCCCGGGCACGCCGCCCGCACCGTTCTGCAGGAACGCGAAGGCCTCGTCGAGCGCGGGGTCGGACGTGACGAGCGCGCCGCCGACGACGTCGCTGTGGCCGCCCAGGTACTTCGTGGAGGAGTGCAGGACGATGTCGGCCCCCAGCGCCAGCGGCTGCTGGAGGTAGGGCGACGCGAACGTGCTGTCGACGAGCAGCTTCGTCCCGGCGGCACGGGCGACCTCGGCGGTCCCGGCGATGTCGGCGACGTTGAGCAGGGGATTGGTGGGCGTCTCGAGCCACACGAGCTTGGTGCGGTCGGTGATCGCCGCCGCGATGGCGTCGAGATCGTTGACCGGCACGGGCGTGTGCTCGATGCCCCAATGCGAGAACACCTTGTCGATGAGCCGGAACGTGCCGCCGTAGGCGTCATCGGGAATCACGAGGTGGTCGCCCGGCCGCAGGATCGCGCGCAGCGCCGCATCGGTGGCCGCCATGCCCGAGGAGAACGCGCGTCCGTACGTGCCGCCCTCGAGCGCGGCGAGGTTCGCCTCGAGCGCCCGGCGGGTGGGATTGCCGGTGCGCGCGTACTCGAAGCCCTCGCGCATGCCCCCGACGCCGTCCTGGGCGAACGTGGAGCTGGCGTAGATCGGGATGTTCACCGCGCCGGTGCGCGGATCGGGATCCTGACCGGCATGGATCGCGCGGGTGGAGAAGCCGCCGCCGTCGCTCATACGTGGACTCCCAACAGGTCGTGACGGGTCAGGACGCCGAGCGGCTTGCCCTCGTCGACCACCATCAGCGCGTCGCTGCCCTTGAAGGCGTCGAGCGCGGCGGACAGGTCCTCGCCGGAGCCGATGATCGGCAGCGGCGGCTCCATGTGCTGGGCCACGGCGTCGGTCAGCTGGGCGCGGCCCTCGAAGACCGCACTCACGAGCTCGCGCTCGCTGACGCTGCCGGCGACCTCGCCGATGACCACCGGCGGCTCGGGGCCGACGACGGGCATCTGCGAGACGTTGTACTCGCGCAGGATCTCGATCGCGTCGCGCACCGTCTCGGACGGGTGGGTGTGGACCAGCGCGGGCATGGCCCCGCTCTTGCGGCGCAGGATGTCGATCACGTGCAGGTCGGCCGGGTGGCCGTCGAGCGGCGTGCGCAGGAAGCCGTAGGAGGCCATCCAGTCGTCGTTGAAGATCTTCGAGAGGTAGCCGCGTCCGCCGTCGGGCAGCAGCACCACGACGAGATCGTCGGGACCGAGGCGCTCGGCCACGCGCACGGCGGCGACGACGGCCATGCCGCACGAGCCACCGACCAGCAGGCCCTCCTCGCGGGCCAGGCGGCGCGTCATGTCGAAGGAGTCGGCGTCGGAGACGGCGATGATCTCGTCGGGGATCGCCGGGTCGTAGGCCGTGGGCCAGAAGTCCTCGCCGACGCCCTCCACGAGGTAGGGGCGCCCCGTGCCTCCGGAGTAGACCGAGCCCTCGGGATCGGCGCCGATGACCTTCAGATCGGACCGCTGCTCCTTGAGGAAGCGGCCGGCTCCCGAGATCGTGCCGCCGGTGCCGACGCCGGCCACGAAGTGGGTGATCGCACCTTCGGTGTCGCGCCAGATCTCCGGACCGGTGGTCTCGTAGTGGCTGGCCGGGCCGGCCGGGTTCGAGTACTGGTCGGGCTTCCAGGCCCCCTCGGTCTCGCGCACGAGACGGTCGGAGACGTTGTAGTACGAGTCGGGGTGGTCCGGCGGGACCGCCGTGGGGCACACCACGACCTGCGCGCCGTAGGCCTTCAGCGTGTTGCGCTTGTCCTCGCTGACCTTGTCGGGGCACACGAAGATGCACGAGTAGCCGCGCTGCTGGGCGACGAGGGCCAGGCCGACGCCGGTGTTGCCCGACGTGGGCTCGACGATCGTGCCGCCGGGCTTGAGGGCCCCGGAGGCCTCGGCCTCGTCGACCATCTTGACCGCGATGCGATCCTTCGCGCTGCCGCCGGGGTTCAGGTACTCGAGCTTGGCCACGACGGTGGCCGCGCCTTCGGGTACGACGGAGTTCAGCCGGACTAGGGGTGTGTCGCCGATGAGGTCGACCACGTGGTTCGCGATGGCCATGACCCCATCATCGCACCGCGCGTCTGACGCGCCCGATCAGGACCGGAGCGGGCGCCCGTTCCCGTCGCGAGAATCCGACACGAGCGTGATGATCCCGTCGACGAACGGCCAGATCGCGCCCACGCCGCAGGTGAAGACCGTGACCAGCAGCTGGGCCACGCCGATCCCCGTGTGCCCGGTGTAGAACCGTCCGATGCCCAGGGGGATCAGGATCTGCAGCAGGCCCGCGACGATCTTCGACTTGTCCGAGAACGGGATGCCGGTCTTGGGGTCGATGCCGTACGGCGCTCCCGGCCCCGCCCATCCTCCCGGCGGAAGCGGCGGCGGGGACGACGGCGGAGGAGGGGCGGCGGGGTTCGGCGGGCCCGGGGGCCCACCGAACCGCAGCGTCGGGTCGTGGTCGCCCGCACCCGGGTCGGGATCGGGGTACGGCTCGTCCGGCGGGGTGGTCATGAGCGCACGCTACCGCTGGATCAGACCACCGCGCCCTCGTCGGGCGTGCCGCGCCCGTCGAGGATGTGCGAATACGGGTCGGCCTTGTGGCGCGGGTCCTTGTCCGGGTTGTACGGCCAGCGCTCCTCCAGCAGGACACCCAGCGTGGCTGCGGTGAACACCGTGGAGAAGTGGCCGAACAGCAGGCCGAGCAGCACCGCGATCGAGAAGTCGCGCAGCGAGTCGCCACCCAGCACCATCAGCGCCGCCAGGATGAACGTGGCGCCCATCGCGGTGTTGATGGTTCGCGGCAGGGTCGACAGGATCGCCTCGTTGACCATCTCGCGCAACGGGATGTCGCGCGTCCGGGTGCGTTCTCGGATGCGGTCGAGGACGACGATCGAGTCGTTCACGGCCAGGCCGATGATGGACAGGATGGCTGCCAGGAACACGCCGTCGATCGGCTTGCCCCACCAGGCGAAGACGCCCACGACCGCGAGCACGACCGAGGCCATCGAGACGATGGCGGCCGCGGCCCAGGTCCAGCGGAAGCGCCAGGCCAGGTAGGCCATCTGCGCGGCCACCGCGATGAGGAAGGCCAGCAGCGCCTTGTTGCGCAGCTCCTTGCCCAGCGTGGGGTCGATCGTGTCGGAGCGGACCTGGACGGTCTCGCCGCCGATCTCGGCGATCGACGAGCGCACCTGCTCGGCCTGGTCCTCGCTGATCTTGGGCAGGCGCACCGAGATGTTCTCGCCGCCGTCGGCGGAGGAGGACTGCACGACCGCCTCGGGGAACCCGGCGTCGGCCACGGCCTCGCGAGCCTGGTCGGGGGTGACCGCCTCGGCGGTCGAGTACTCGATCTGGCGGCCGCCGGCGAACTCGACGCCGAGGTTCAGGTCGCGCACGAGGATGCCGCCGATCGCCACGGTGGCGACACCGAGGGAGATGGCGACCCACATGCCCGCGCGGCGGACGAGGTAGGGACCGTGCTCGTTCAGCCAGCGACGCACGCCGGAGATGCCGGCGATGCCGCTGACCTGCGGGTGCGATCGGATCCAGCGGCGCTTGACCAGCCACTCGGTGAGCCAGCGGGCCACGACCAGGGCGGAGAACATCGAGGCGATGACGCCGATGGTCAGGGTGATGCCGAAGCCCTTGACCGGACCGGCCGACAGGAAGAACAGCAGCAGCGCGGCCAGGATCGTCGTGACGTTGGAGTCGATGATCGCGGACCAAGCCTTGGAGAAGCCGGTGGTCAGGGCCGAGAGCAGGCCGGACTTCGGATTCTCGTGATATTCCTCGCGCGCTCGTTCGTAGACCAGCACGTTGGCGTCGATCGCCAGGCCGATCGCGAGCACGAAGCCGGCCAGGCCGGGCAGGGTCAGCGTGGCCCCGAGCAGGACCAGCGCGGCGTAGGAGATGAGTGCGTAGACGCACAGCGCGATCGTGGCCATGATGCCGGTCGCGCGGTAGATGAAGATGATGAAGAGTCCGGTGAGGAACAGGCCGATGATCGAGGCCTGGATGGAGTCGTCGATGGCGGCCTGGCCGAGCGTCGGGCCGACGGTGCGCTGGTCGATGATCTCCACGGGGACCGGGAGGGCGCCACCCTTGATCAGCGCGGCGAGCTCGTCGGCGCTGGCCTGGGTGAAGTCACCGGTGATGCTGGTCGAGCTGCCGCCGCCGGACTGGCACAGCTCGGGGACGATGCCGGGCGACGAGATGACCTCGTTGTCCAGGATGATCGCGATCCGGTTGCCGGCCGCAGTGTTGGCGCAGGCCGAGTTCACCAGGTCGCGCCACGGTCCACGGCCCGTGTCGTTGAACTCGACGTTGACGACCCATTCGCCCAGGCCCTGCTGGGGCAGCGCGGCGTTCGCGTCGCTGATCCCGTTGCCGTCGAAGGCGACCGGGCCCAGGAGGATGTCCTGGCCCTGCTCGTCGGGCAGCACGACCTCGCCCTTCGCGGGCTTGGTGGCCTCGTCCGCGGGGGCCTTGACCTCGCGGAACTCCAGGGTGGCCGTCTGGCCGATGACCTCGGCGGCCTTCTTCGGGTCCTGCACGTCGGGCAGCTCGACGATGATTCGCGTGTCGCCGGAGCGCGCCAGCGTCGGCTCGGAGACGCCGAGGGCGTCGACGCGGCCGCGCAGGACCTCGAGGGCCCGGTCGGTGGACTCGGCGTTCGCCTCGATGCGGTCGGTGGACTTGGTCTCGAGCGTGATCTGCGTGCCGCCGCGCAGGTCGAGGCCCAGGTTGGGCTTCATGGTGAAGGCGATCGCGAGCGAGCCGACGATCACGACGAGGCAGACGAGGCCGCGCCAGAAGTTGGTCTTGGAGGACATGGGTGACTTTCGATGGGGGCCGAGGACGGCGAAGTACGAGGGGTGGCGAAGACGGACCGGGGCCGGTCAGACCAGCGGCGGGGCGCGCCCGGCCGGCGCGGGAACCGCCCGGCCCACCTGCGCGGCGACCAGGGCGGCGGCGAGCGCCACCAGGACTGCCGCGACCAGCGACAGCGTGGTGTCGAGCGTGCCCGCGGGCAGGTCGACGGACACGGAGTGGTCGTCCGAGGTCGCCTTGGCGACCGTGACCCGCGGCTGGGCGGGCTCGTCCCCGGCCGACATGGTCGTGCCCGTGGCACGCCGTTCGGCTCCGGAGAATCCGGCGAGGGCACCCAGCCCGAGCATGCCGGCCAGCAGCACGGCTGCCAGGGCCGCGACGAGACGTCGCACGGCATGGGTGGTCCGGATCACCCGCCGAGTGTAACCGTCCTACGGTGGGTGCGTGAGCACACGACATGTCCTGGGAACGAGCGGTATCGACGTCGGCCCCGTGGGGATCGGCTGCAACGCCTTCGGGGCGCGCATCGGCGGCGACCAGGTGACCGCCGTCGTCGACGCGGCCTTCGAGCACGGCGTGCGGTTCTTCGACACGGCCGACACCTACTCCCTCGGCGAGAGCGAGACCCTGCTCGGCGCCGCCCTGCAGGGGCGTCGCGACGAGGTGGTCGTCGCCACCAAGTTCGGCATGGACATGCAGGGGCGCAACGGCGACGACGGCGGGCGCCGGGGGAGCGCGGCGTACGTCCGCCGCGCGGCGGAGGCGAGCCTGCGCCGCCTCGGCACCGACGTCATCGACCTCTACCAACTGCACACCCCGGATCCGGGCACGCCGGTCGAGGAGACCCTCGGCGCGATGACCGAGCTGGTCGACGAGGGCAAGGTCCGTGCGATCGGTTGCTCGAACTTCACCGCGTGGCAACTCGTCGACGCCGACTGGATCTCGCGGACCACGGGGCTCGCGCACTTCGCCACCGCGCAGAACGAGTACTCGCTCTACAACCCCGCGGCCGAGGTCGAGCTGGTGCCGGCGTGCCTCGAGCTCGGCGTGGGTCTGCTGCCGTACTTCCCGCTCGCGTACGGGCTGCTGACCGGCAAGTACTCGCGCGACGCCGAGCCCGAGGCGGGCACGCGCCTGGCCGGACAGCGCGCGCGGTGGGAGGACGCGGACTGGGAGCGGATCGACGCGCTGCAGGCCTTCGCCGACGAGAGGGACATCACGCTGCTCGAGCTGGCGATGGGCGGACTCGCCTCGCGACCGGCCGTCTCCTCGGTGATCGCCGGCGTCTCGCGGCCGGAGCAGGTGGCCTCGAACGTGGCCGCCGCGAGCTGGGTCCCGACGACGGAGGATTCCGCCGCCCTCGACGACCTGCTGGCGCCGGCGCACTCGTACACGACGTTCGCGCCGCGCTGATCGGAGGGCGCGAAGGGGGAGGGGCGCGCCGGGTCGGGAGCGCCTCACGGCGCGTGGCCGCTCGTAGCGGCTGATGTTGGGACCCGGGGCTACCTCGACCCGGCGCACTCACCATTTTAAATGCATCGGATCCAAATTCAAAGGTGACCGGGGCAACTCGGGAACCGGCTCAGTGCAGCTCGCCGCGACGCTCCGCCTCGGCGGCCGCCCGCAGGTGGCGTGCCGTGTCGACGAGGCGGGCGGCGCTGGCGGCATCGCCGCCCTCCATCTGGCCGCGGCCCACGCCGACGATGTGCGCGAAGGCCGCCGCGCGGTCCAGCGAGACGTCGAAGTCGGCGGCGACGATGCCCCGCACGACCGTGTCCACGAGCTCGACGACCTCGTTCGGTCCGGGCGGGTCGACCACGCCGGCGAGGACCTCCTGCACGGGTGCGTAGGCACGGCCGGCGGCGAACTCGCGCGACGCCTGCACGGGGTTGTGGTGCACCCACGTGCGCAGGGCGTAGAGCCGCCACAGGGCGCCCGCGACGGTCTCGGGAGGGGCCTTGGCCCAGAGCTCGGCGATGACTCCCATGCCCTCGGAGTCGGCCAGGTGCAGCACCCGCTCGACGAGGTCGCGATCGGCGTGGTCGCGGGCCCCTCGCACCAGCAGTGAGGCGATGCGGTGGCCGGCGGCGGTGCGTTCGGCCGGGTCGTCCGGGTCGGGCAGCGAGTCGAACACGGCTGCCCCGGGCAACGACGGCTTGTGGAAGTCGGCCATGCATTCGAGCGTAAACCCGGGCCGGTGACTGCGTGAGCAGATGTCCGGTGTCGTGCGCGTGCGCCGCGAATCAGGGGTCGACGAGCGCGGCCGCGATCGGCGCGGCCACCAGCTCGATCTGCCAGTTCCGGCTGCCCCGCTCGCGCAGCTCCTCGGCGATCGAGGCCGCGTCGAGGTCGGCGGGCGGCTGCCAGGCGAGCGCGCGCACGATGGCCGGGCCGATGAGGTTCTCGGCCGGGACGTTCTGCTGCTCGGCGATCTGGGTGACCTGCGCGCGCACCCGGACGAGCCGGGCGGCCGCGACCGGGTCCTTGTCGGCCCAGGCGCGCGGCGGCGGCGGGCCGTCGGAGCGCTGGCCCGAGGTGGGCAGCTCGTCCTCGGGCAGGCCGAGGGCCTCCTCGATCGCGTCGAACCACTCGTCGAGGAACCGGCGCGGACCGCGACGGCGCATCGTGGGGTCGTTCTTGAGCGCGGTGAACGAGTCGGGGGCGTGCGTGGCCAGCGACACGATCGACGCGTCGGGCAGGATGCGGCCGGGAGTGATGTCGCGGTCCTCGGCGATCCCGTCGCGGGCGTGCCACAGGGCCCGAACGATGGCCAGGGCCCGGCGGCTGCGGATCTTGTGGATGCTCGAGGTGCGTCGCCACGGGTCCTTGCGCTCGGGCGGCCCGGTGAACGACAGCAGCGCGTCGAACTCCTCGCGCGCCCAGCCGTCCTTGCCGGCGGCCTTCAGGTCGGCCAGCACGAGCTCGCGCAGCTCGAGCAGGACCTCCACGTCGAGTGCCGCGTACTCCAGCCACGGCTCGGGCAGCGGCCGGGTGGACCAGTCGGCGGCCGAGAACTCCTTGGCCAGGCTCATGCCGAGGTAGTGCTCCACGAGTGCCGCCCGGCCGACGCGCGGCAGGGTCAGCAGCCGGCCGGCGAGCTCGGTGTCGAACAGCGAGGTGGGGCGCAGCCCGACCTCGGCCAGGCACGGCAGGTCCTGGGTGGCGGCGTGCAGGATCCACTCGGCGTCGCCGAAGGCCAGGCCCAGCTCGCTGAGGTCGGGGAAGGCGATCGGGTCGATCAGCCAGCTGCCCGAGCCCTCGCGGCGCACCTGCACGAGGTAGGCACGCTGGGAGTAGCGGTAGCCCGAGGCACGCTCGGCGTCCAGGGCGATCGGTCCCTCGCCGAGCGAGATCTCGGCGCAGGCGCGGGCCAGCGCGTCGTCGGTGTCGACCACCGGGGTGAGCGGCTCGCGGAGGCCGAGTCGGGGGAGGACGGGCTCAGGAGCCTCGTCGATGATCTCTTCGGGTTCGTTCGTCAACGGGAGGCGCGCCTACGGGTGAGTGGGACGACGCCGGGCGCCAGGGGCGGCAGGCCGGCGAGCTTGCCGAGCAGTTCCATCCACGCCGAGGCGTGGGGCTCAAGCCCGCCGTGGGGCGTCCAGGAGGCGCGCACCTCGATCTGGGCGTCGGTCTCGTCGTCGGTCATCGCGCCGAAGCCCTCCGAGCGGACGACGGTGATGCTGCCGGCCGGGTTGGTGTGCTCGGCGCCCGCGTCGTCGAGCGCGTCGGTCAGCCAGCTCCAGCCGACCTGGGTGATGAGCGGGTCGGTGGCCATCTCCTGCTCGATGTCGGCACGGGCGAACGTGACGCAGCGGAACGTGCCGTTCCACGCGTCGTTGCCGGCCGGGTCGTGCAGCAGGATGAAGCGCCCGGTGCCCAGCTCGACGTCCGCGACGACCACGTCGGCGGTCATGGCGTGGGCGAACGGGGCGATGCGCTGCGGAGCCGGCATCTCGCCGAGCTCGAGCTCCGGGCGCGCGACGGCGCGCTTCACTTCCTCGACAGCCCGCGTGAACGGTGCCGGGATGCCTTCAAGCTTGGTTCGGGCGCCCACACCGTGATCTTAGGCACGGAATGCGGGGGCGGGAGGCTCGACACGCAGGCGTGACAGACTCGTGACGTGACCAACGATGTTCGCGACGCCTCCGTCGACAGCGCCCTCACGAGCCCGTTCCTGCGTGCGTGCCGTGGACTCGAGCCCTCCCACACGCCGGTCTGGTTCATGCGGCAGGCGGGACGCTCCCTGCCGGAGTACCTCGCGATCCGCGAGGGCGTGCCCATGCTCGAGTCGTGCTTCCGCACCGACATGGTCGTCGAGATCACGATGCAGCCGGTGCGCCGCCACGGCGTCGACGCGGCCATCTTCTTCTCCGACATCGTCGTGCCGCTGAAGGCGATCGGCGTCGACCTGGACATCGTCCCGGGCACCGGGCCCGTGGTGGCCGACCCGATCCGCTCGGCCGACCAGCTCGGCACCCTGCGTGACCTGGAGCCCGACGACGTCACCTCGATCACCGATGCCGTGCGCGGCCTTGTAGGCGAGCTGGGTGGGACGCCGCTGATCGGCTTCGCCGGTGCGCCGTTCACGCTCGCGTCCTACCTCGTCGAGGGCGGCCCGTCGCGCGACCACCGGCGCACGAAGGAGCTGATGTACGGCGATCCCGACCTGTGGCACGCGCTGCTCGGCCGGATCGCGGCCATCGCGGGCCAGTTCCTGCGGCTCCAGATCGAGGCCGGTGCCTCCGCGGTCCAGCTGTTCGACTCGTGGGCCGGGGCGCTGTCGCCGTCCGACTACGACACCTACGTGCGTCCGCACTCCGAGGAGGTCCTCGCGTCCGTCGCCGACCTCGACGTGCCGCGGATCCACTTCGGCGTCGGCACGGGCGAGCTGCTGTCGCGCATGGGCGAGGCGGGCGCCGACGTCGTCGGTGTCGACTGGCGCGTCCCGCTGGCCGAGGCGATCGGCCGGGTCGGCGATCGTGCCGTCCAGGGCAACCTCGACCCGACACTGCTGTTCGCGCCCACCGAGGTCGTCCACGCCCGCGCCGCCGAGGTGATCGAGGCCGGACGTGCCGCCAAGGGCCACGTCTTCAACCTCGGGCACGGCGTGCTTCCCGCGACCGACGCCGACGCGCTGACGCGGCTGGTCGACTTCGTGCACGCCTACGAGCCGGAGGCCTGACGTGCGCGTCGCCGTCGTGGGCGGCGGGATCGCAGGACTCTCCGCGGCCTTCCACCTGGCTGCCGCGGGTGCGAAGCCGGTGGTGCTGGAGGGCTCGCCCGAGATCGGCGGCAAGGTCCGCCAGGCGCGACTCGGCGACCTGACGGTGGACGTGGGCGCCGAGGCGATGCTCGCCCGCCGACCCGAGGCCCTCGACCTCGTCGATGCCGTCGGCCTCTCCGCCGACGTCGTGGCGCCCGAGCCGATCCCGTCGATGGTGTGGAGCCGTGGGGCCCTGCGTGCGCTCCCGCCCACGATCATGGGCGTGCCGTCCGACCTCGCTGCGCTCGACGCGTCGGGCGTGCTCGCGGGCCCCGTGACCTCGACGCCGCTGCCCGTGCCCGACGAGGACGTCTCCGTCGCGCAGTTCGTGGGCGACCGGCTGGGACGCGAGGTGGTCGATCGCCTCGTCGAGCCGCTGCTCGGCGGCGTCTACGCGGGCCACGCCGACCGGCTCTCGCTCCGCGCCGCGGCCCCGGTGATCTCCGAGCTCGGTCCGGACCTGCTGGCCGGCGCCGCCGCGCGGGCCGCCGCCCCGAAGCCCTCCGGACCGGCGCTCGTCGGGGTCCGCGGCGGAGTGGGGCGGGTTCCCGGCGCTGTCGTCGAGTCCGGCGGCTTCGAGGTGCGCACTGGGGCCACCGTGCGATCCGTTCGCCGCGACGGTTCCGGGTGGGAGCTCGTCGTGGGTCCCACGACGGCGCCCGTGCGCGAGCGCTTCGACGCCGTCGTGATGGCCGCTCCCGCGCCGGCGGCGTCCCGGCTGCTGGCCGAGGTCGCCCCGCGGGCCGCCTTCGCCCTGGCGGGTCTGGACTACGCCTCGATGGTGGTCGTGTCGCTGCTGGTCGAGGGCGCCGACCTGCCGTCGGGCACCGGCTTCCTCGTGCCCCCGGTCGAGCCGCTGGAGATCAAGGCCGCGACGTTCTCGTCGCGCAAGTGGGCGTGGCTCGCGGAGGCCGCCGGCGGCGCCACGGTGCTGCGCGCGTCAATCGGGCGCGCGGGCGACACCGCGGTGCTGCAACGCGACGACGCCTCCCTGGTCGACCTCGCCGTGGCGGACCTGCGCTCGGTCGTCGAGCCCGGGGGAGCGATCGGTTCGGTCACGGCCTCGACGGTGCAGCGCTGGGGCGGGGGTCTGCCGCAGTACGAGGTCGGACACCGCGACCTGGTGCGCACGGTGCTCGACGACGTGGCGACGGTGCCCGGGCTCGAGGTCTGCGGCGCGGCCTACGAGGGTGTGGGGATCGCTGCCGTCGTGGCCACCGGGAGGGCCGCGGCCGAGCGAACCGTGGCCGGGTGAGAATGGACGCATGAGTTCGCACGAGGTCGACCCTGAGCAGATCAACTCCACCATCCGCTACGCGATGTACTCGGTGTTCCGGATCGAGCGTCCGCTGGGCGACGGCGACCGTGCCGCGATGGCGGCCGAGGTCGACGCGCTCTTCGAGAAGCTCGACGACGTCGTGGTGCGTGGCACGTACGACGTGAGCGGGATGCGCGCCGAGGCCGACCTGATGATCTGGTGGCACGCCGCCACGGCCGACGCCCTGCAGGACGCCTACAACGCCTTCCGCCGCACGGAGCTGGGCTCGCACCTCGCGCCCGTGTGGTCGAACGCGGGCCTGCACCGCCCGGCGGAGTTCAACCGCTCGCACGTGCCGAACTTCCTGGCCGACAAGAACACGCTCAAGTACATCTGCGTGTACCCGTTCGTGCGCTCGTACGAGTGGTACCTGCTGCCCGACGACGAGCGTCGTCACCTGCTGCGCGAGCACGGCGAGGCCGCGCGCGACTACGCCGACGTCCGCGCGAACACGATCGCCTCGTTCGCCCTCGGCGACTACGAGTGGCTGCTGGCGTTCGAGGCCGACGAGCTGCACCGGATCGTCGACCTCATGCGTGAGCTCCGCGCCACCGGCGCCCGCCACCACGTGCGCGAGGAGCTGCCCTTCTACACCGGCCGTGCCCTCTCGGTCTCCGAGCTGACCGCACTCTGGCCCTGAGCCCTCCGCCGCCCGCCCCCACACTCGTGCCTCCGGTTTGCGCCACTCGCGAAGTCAGCGCGTGAGGACGGGCCGCGCCTCGCGGACGCGCAGTGTCGTGGCGGGGCCGGCGGCAGTGATCGTGGTGTCGAGATCCTGCCATCCGCCGTCGTCGATCCGGTACGTGACCCGGTAGGTGACGTCCACGCGTGCGCTGACGCCGCCGGGTCTGCGGTAGCGGTGGATGACGTCGAGCGCGGGATAGGGACGGCCGGGCCTGGTGGTGGTCTGTGCCGTCCCGTCGCCGTGGTGCCAGGTGTAGCTCGCGGGCGTCGCCCGCAGGTCGACGGTGGAGTCGAGGATGTCCACGGTCTCCTCGAACGGTGCCGCGCTGGTGTGGAAGATCGTCTCCAGGTTCACCAGCGTCGACCCGGCCGGCTGGACCGCCACGCGCAATCGGGGCAGCCCGACGCGCTCGACCGCCTCCACAACGTCGCCGGGCGTCACCTCCCGCTCCGGGGCCTCGGTGGGGTTCGCCGGCTCTGGCATGGGAATGCACTCCTCCTGAGGGAACGGCGCCTCCGGGCGGCAGTACAGAGGGTCGGTTTCTTGCTCCACCGGGGCCGGCTCCGGCACACCTGGGTTCCGCACGCGGATGGGCGCGGGCGCGGGCGCGGGCTTGCGCAGTTCGATGTCACCGATCTCCACTCCGGGCTTGAACGGATCGGGGCTTACGGTGGGATCGGCGGGCAGAGACAAAACAGCAATCGTGCCGAGTAGTGCGATGATCACTCGACACCGCCGGTCACGAACTGGGTGATGCGCCACTCTTCGTCGTAAGTCAGACCGAACGTCACGAGGTCTTCGGTGGCAGGAAAATTCTTGGCGGCCGAGTCCGCGGACTCCTGAACGGTTCCGGCCGATATCCGGAGTGTTGTAGTCGCGAGTGTCTCTGCAGCTTTGTCTCGCTGGAACCGCAACTCAGTCGCTGAGCGCGTCCAATCCCTTCCCTCGGCGCCCCCACCGTTTCGGTAGAGGCTTCGGAATAGATCGACGTACCGCGTGCAACCTTCACAACTAGGACTTGAGAGGCGCGCCAACTCCTCGACATCACCGGTCTTCGACGCGTAGTCGAGAATTCTCACGTAGTGAGCGACAAACGTGGCCGCGCCGTTCGGCGTGAATTCCTGAGCCACCGCGGGCATGGGCGGCAGGGTGGCGTCAGGGTTCGCGGGCGTCGTGGCCGCGCTGGTCGGTTCAGTAGGCGGCGGGTCGTCCTCGCCGCAGGCGCTCATCGTGAGCGCGAGTGTCGCCACGAAGGCACACGTCAGTATCCGCATCGTTCCCCCGAACTACGTCACTTCGAGTTACGCACTCTAGCGACGGCCCGCGGGGACGTCAGCCCTCCGTCTCAGGCCTGTGGACGAAGGCTCGGACACGAGCAAGCGGTGCCCACCGCATCCCCGCGCCAGGAGCGAAGAAGGGTGGACACCGCTGCACATCTCGTGCGCCCGGGGGCGCGGGTTGTCAGTCCGCCTGCAGGTCCAGCGCGATGCCGTTGATGCAGTAGCGCAGGTCGGTCGGAGTGGCGAAGCCCTCGCCGGCGAACACGTGGCCCAGGTGCGAGCCGCAGTTGGCGCAGCGAACCTCGGTGCGCTTCATGCCGAGGGTGGAGTCCTCGATGTACTCGACGCGGTCCTCCGCCAAAGGGGAGTAGAACGACGGCCAGCCGCACTGGGCGTCGAACTTGGTCTCGCTGCGGAAGAGCTCGGCGTTGCAGCCGCGACAGCGGTACACGCCCTCGGTGGCGTCGTGCTCGTAGTCGCTGCTGAAGGGTCGCTCGGTCCCGGCCTGACGCAGCACGTGGTACTCCGCGGCGCTGAGGTCCTTGCGCCACTCGTCGTCGGGACGGTCGACCGCATAGGTCTTGTCAGTCTGGTTGCTCACATCTCCGCCTGTTCGTCGAAAGTCAGGTGTTCCAACAGGTGCAACGTCGGGACGTCCAGTTTTCTTCTCGCTCGCGACGTCCAATCGAGGTGAAGGAACTCACGCACCACGTGCGGCTCGGTCAGGATGATGACCTCCTCGCACGACTTCTCCTTCACGACGTCCACGAGCGCGTCGATCGGGTCGTACTCGACGAGCTTGGTGGTGACCTTCTGGCCGCGCTCGGTGAGCAGGGCGGCGGAGGCCTCGAGCTCGGACTGCCCGTCCTGGCGCAGCTCGTCCTCGATGCGGGTGTAGGCGGCCGGTTCCTCCAGCGGGACGAACTGAGCCCCGCCGAACGCCGTCATGGACGCACTCAGCGCTGCCGGGGACGAGTCGACCGGCAGCAGCATGTGATACGTGACGTCGTCGTCGACACCCTCATGCAGGGCGAGGATCTGATCGGCGTCCAGGGCGATGAGCTGGCGTTCCACCAGCAGGGCCACGTTGTACATGCCCCCAGCCTAGGCCGCGCGGCGGTCGCGGACCCAGCGTGTCAGCAGGACGCCGTCCTCCTCGACCACGTGGCCGAGTCGCATCGGCAGCTCCACGGCCCGTGCTCCCTCGGTGATCCGCTTGGCCGGGCCGCCCACCAGGTGGGGCGAGATGGTCACGCAGGCCTCGTCGACGAGGTCGAGATCGACCAGGCTGCCGTGAAGCGCGGGGCCGCCCTCGCACAGGATGCGGTTGAGGCCGCGGGCGGCGAACGCGTCCAGCACCGCGGGCCAGTCCACCGCGTTCTCCCCCGCGACGACGACCTCGGCGGTCTGCGAGAGCCGCTGGCGGGCCTCGGCGGGGGAGGAGGCCGGCGTCAGGATGATGAGACCCGGGGTCAGCAGCGACTCGGGGATGTCGAGGTTGCGGCTGACGACGGCGAGCCGCGGCACGCGCGGGCGGCCCTCGCGCAGCGACTCGTGGATCGAGTCAGCCGAGATGGGGTGGTATCCCTCGGCGCGGGCGGTTCCCGCGCCCACGAGCACCACGTCACTCAGGCTGCGCAGGACCTTGAACACCGTGGCGTCCGGCTCACCGCCGAGATGGCCCGACAGGCCCTGGGGATCTTGGACCCCGCCGTCGACGGAGGCGACGAAGTTGGTCCGCAGCCACGGCTTGTGGGAGTCGGGGTAGGCGTACAGGTCGGCGAGCTCGTCCAAATCCGGCATGGCACCACGGTAGGGCGACCTGGGGCATACTGCCGAGATGACGGACCTGCGCTCCCTCCTCGCGACCACCGGACCGATCGACCTGTCCACGAGGCCCGCCGATGACACACCGGGCTTCGAGGGGACGAAGAAGGATGCGCTGCGACTGCTCCCGGGCATCGGCGAGCGCCTGATGGACTCCCAGGAGCTGCTCTTCGCCAACGGCCGCGCCGGGACGACCGACCGGAAGGTCCTGATCCTCCTGCAGGGGATGGACACCTCCGGCAAGGGCGGCACCCTGCGGCACGTGGCCGGGCTCGTCGATCCCCAGGGCCTCAAGATCACCGCGTTCAAGGCCCCCACGGAGGAGGAGCGGCAGCACGACTTCCTCTGGCGGATCCGGCCGCAGCTGCCCGAGCCCGGGATGATCGGCGTCTTCGACCGCTCGCAGTACGAGGACGTGCTGATCGGTCGGGTGCGCCAGCTCGTGCCCGCCGAGGAGATCGAGCGCCGCTACGACGAGATCAACGCCTTCGAGAAGGAGTTCGTCGACGGCGGGGGAGTCCTGCTGAAGTGCTTCCTGCACATCAGCGCCGACGACCAGAAGGAGCGACTGGGCGAGCGGCTCGACGACCCGACCAAGTACTGGAAGTACAACGCCGGCGACCTCGACGAGCGCGCGCTGTGGCCGCAGTACCAAAAGGCCTACGAGATCGCGCTCGAGCGCTGCTCCACCGAGCACGCGCCCTGGCACGTCGTCCCGGCCAGTCGCAAGTGGTACCGCAACTGGGCCATCGCCACGATGCTCGGCGAGACGCTCGAGGGGCTCGGCCTGGACTGGCCCGCGGCCGACTTCGACGTGGAGGAGCAGAAGAGGCGCCTGGCCACGATGTGACCGGGCGCCCCTTCCAGCTCTCGAACGGTCAGACGTCCGCGAAGAGGGCGTCCATCGGGACGAGGTCCACCGCCCCCACGGCGTAGCGGGCCAGGATGACCTCGGCCACCTCGTCGGCCACGCCCAGCGGCTCGGCGACCGCCACGGCGCCGGCCTCGAGTGCCAGCTCCTTCGCGCGGTCGGGCAGGACGCCCGGCGCCAGGAACAGCATGCCCACGGCGATGTGCCGACGACCGTCGGCCCGGTGGGCCCGCACGGCCTCGCTGGCCGCCGGCGGGGCACTGGAGGCGAACGCCGCGATCGTGGGCAGCTTGTGGTGGGCACCCCACGCACGGGCGGCGCGGGAGACCATCGCGTTGGCCATCGGGTCGGACGAGCCCGCGCCGGTGAGCACGAGGGCGTCGAGCTCGCGGACGCGGTTCTCGCGCAGCGCCTCACGCAGGCGGCGGTCCAGGACGTTGAGGAACGTGCCCTCGATGCCGAGGACCTTGGTGACCTCGATGCGGACGTCGTGCTTGGCCGAGGCCGCCTTCGCGGCCTGGGGCACGTCGACCTTCGCGTGGTAGGCCTCGGTGAGCAGCAGCGGGACCACGACGATCTCGCTGAAGCCCTCGGCGACCAGCCGCTCGACGACCTCGTCGAAGCTGGGGCCGCACAGGTCCAGGAACGCGGACTCCACGCGGAGATCGGGGCGCATGCACGCCACCACCTCCGTGAGGGCGTTGATGGTCTCGGCCGATCGCGGATCGCGGCTGCCATGGGCCAGGGCGATCAGTGCGGGTGCGGTCATCGTGCATTCCTCCCTTCCTGCGGTGCGGTGCTGGTGATGTCGGTATCGGTGGTGGTGCGGGCCAGGTGGCCCAGGAACTTGAGCCGGAACGCGCGCAGACAGCTGCGGCACTCCCACTCGCCGTGCGTCTCGCCGTGGGGACGCAGGTCCTCGTCGGCGCAGTACGGGCACGAATAGGGGACGAGGCGCTCACTCATCGCAGGACCTCCTCGTCGGCCCGGGCGACCCAGGCGGCGAAGGACTCGCCGTCCTCGCGGTGCGCCAGGTAGGTGCGCGAGAGCTTCTCGACGTAGTCGGGCAGCTGGTCGCCGGTGACCTTGTGGGCGCGGAGCTTGCGGCCGAAGCCGGCGTCCAGGCCCAGGGCGCCACCGAGGTGGACCTGGAAGCCCTCGACCTGCCGGCCGTCCTCGTCCATGACGAGCTGGCCCTTGAGGCCGATGTCGGCGGTCTGGATCCGTGCGCAGGAGTTCGGGCAGCCGTTCACGTTGACCGTGATCGGCGAGTCCAGCTCGGGCACGCGCTGCTCGAGCTCGTCGATGAGGTGGGCCGCGCGGTCCTTGGTGTTGACGATCGCGAGCTTGCAGTACTCGATGCCGGTGCAGGCCATCGTGTGCTGACGCCACTGCGACGGTCGGGCGTGCAGGCCCAGCTCGGCCAGCGCGGCGACGAGCGACTCGACGCGATCCTCCTCGATGTCGAGGACGACGATCTTCTGCATGGGCGTGAGCGCGACGCGGTCGGAGCCGTGCGCCTCCACGACGTCGGCCAGCTGCTGCAGCATCGGGCCTGAGATCCGGCCCACCGTGGTGGCGGCGCCGACGTAGAACCTTCCGTCGACCTGGCGGTGCACGCCCACGTGGTCGACCGGGGTGTCGGGCACCGGGGGAGCGTCGAGGTCGATGAGCGTGCGCTGGAGGTACTTCGTCTCCAGCACCTCGCGGAACTTCTCGATGCCCCAGTCCTGCACGAGGAACTTCAGGCGGGCGCGCGACCGCAGCCGGCGGTAGCCGTAGTCGCGGAAGATGCTGACGACGCCCTCCCAGACCGCGGGAACCTCGTCGAGCGGCACCCAGGCGCCGAGGCGCAGGGCGAGGTGCGGGTTGGTGGACAGGCCCCCGCCGACCCAGACGTCGAAGCCGGGGCCGTGCTCGGGGTGGACCGCACCGATGAACGCCACGTCGTTGATCTGCGGGACGACGTCGTGACCGGGGTGGCCGCTGATGGCCGTCTTGAACTTGCGGGGCAGGTTGGAGAACGCCTGGTCGCCGATGTAGCGGCTCTCGATCGCGTCGATCGCCGGCCGGCCGTCGATGATCTCGTCGGCCGACACGCCGGCGACGGGGCTGCCCATGATGACGCGCGGGCAGTCGCCGCACGCCTCCTGCGTCGACAGGCCGACGGACTCGAGGCGCTGCCAGATCGTGGGGACGTCGCGCACGTCGATCCAGTGGTACTGGATGTTCTGGCGGTCGGTGACATCGGCCGTGCCGCGACCGAAGTCGACCGAGACGTCGGCGATCGCGCGCAGCTGCTCGAGCGAGAGCTGGCCACCGTCGACGCGCACGCGCATCATGAAGCGGTCGTCGTCGAGCTCCTCGGGCTCCAGCGTGGCGGTCTTGCCGCCGTCGATGCCGGCCTTGCGCTGCGTGTAGAGGCCCCACCAGCGGAAGCGTCCGCGCAGGTCGCCGCCGTCGATGCTCTCGAAGCCGCGGTGCGCGTAGATGTTCTCGATCCGGGCGCGGACGTTGAGCGGGTTGTCGTCCTTCTTGGACTGCTCGTTCGCGTTGAGGGGCTCGCGGTAGCCCAGGGCCCACTGACCCTCGCCCTTACGGCGGCGGGGACGGGCAGGTGCTGCTGGGGTGGTGGTCATCGGTGCTCTCTGTCGCGTGGCTGGGCGCGAGCGTCATCGCTCAGCGCGGGGGCTGCGGGGTGGGGCAGATCAACGACACATCATGGAGCGCGCACGACCGAGGTCGACGTGGAGTCGTTCCACGAGCCAGGTGGTCTGTGCGGCGAGCATGCAGACAGTCTGTCCAGTGAGACGGGGGTCCAACAAACGGACGTCTCGAAATACGAGACTGTTGTCCGTATCGCGAGACGCGAGAGGGGCAAGTGCTGGAATTCCAGCCTGAATTCACACGGCCGGTTGAGCCCTCTCGACGATGCCACGCAGGTCGAGGCCGCTGGGCAGCGTGCCGAACGTGCCCGCCCACTGCCCGCCGAGGCGTGAGGCGCAGAACGCATCGGCCGCGGCGGGACTGGAGTACCGGATCATCAGGGAGCCCTGCAGGATCGCCGCCATGCGCGAGGCGACCCAGCGCGCCGAGGCCTCGGCGTCGGCGGGATCGGCCAGGCGGCGGAGCACCTCGTCGACCGCGGCGTCGAGGCGCGCGTCCTCGCCGCGGACGGTGCCGACCTCGGTGCGCCAGGCGTCGAGGGTGCCGTTCTCGCGCGAGAGCGCTCGCAGGACGTCGAGGGCGTTGACGTTGCCGCTGCCCTCCCAGATCGAGTTGAGCGGGGACTCGCGGAACAGCAGCGGCATGCCCGACTCCTCGGCGTAGCCGTTGCCGCCGAGGCACTCGAGCGCCTCGCCGACCATCATCGGCGTGCGCTTGCAGACCCAGTACTTGGACAGGGCCAGGCCGATGCGCCGGAGGTTGCGCTCGTGCTCGTCGTCGGGCCGATCCATCGCCGCGGCCAGGCGCAGGCCGGCCAGCATGCCCGCCTCGGACTCCAGCGCGAGGTCGGCCAGTACGCCCACCATGGCGGGCTGGTCGATGAGCCGCGCGCCGAAGGCCGAACGGTGCCGGGTGTGCCACGCGGCCTCGGCGAACGCCTTGCGCATGATCGAGGCCGATCCCAGGATGCAGTCCATCCGGGTGGCCGAGACCATCTCGATGATCGTGCGGATCCCGCGCCCCTCCTCGCCGAGGCGCACGGCCCAGGTGTCGTCGAACTCCAGCTCACTGGAGGCGTTGGACTTGTTGCCGAGCTTGTCCTTCAGTCGCACGATCGTGAGCGGGTTGCGCGAGCCGTCGGGCAGCACGCGCGGGACCACGAAGCAGGTGGAGCCGGAGTCGGTCTGGGCCAGGACCAGGAAGACGTCGTTCATCGCGGCCGAGGTGAACCACTTGTGGCCCGTGAGCCGGTACTCGCCCCGGACATCGGTGGCCTTCGCGATGGTGCTGTTGATCCGCAGGTCGGAGCCGCCCTGCTTCTCGGTCATGCCCATGCCGGCCAGCAGGCCCGCCTTCTCCTGTGGCGCGCGCAGCCCGAAGTCGTAGGTGGTGGAGGCCAGGCCCGGCGTCCACTGCGCGGCCAGCTCGGGGTCGGTGCGCAGCGCGGGCACGACCGCATAGGTCATGGTGATGGGGCACATGTGGCCCTGCTCCACCTGGCCCCAGGTGTAGAAGCCGGTGGCCCGGCGCAGGTGCGCGGCGGGGTGGTCGGAGGTCCAGGGCGCAGCGGTGAGGCCGAAGCCGACTCCGCGCTCCATGAGCCAGTGCCACGAGGGATGGAAGCGGATCTCGTCGATGCGGCGCCCGAAGCGGTCGACCGGCTCGTGGACCGGCGGGTACTGGTTGGCCAGGTGCCAGTGCTCGCGCGCCTCGGCCGTGCCGGCGAGCGCGCCGATCGGCTGGAGGTACTCGCGGATCTCTCCCGCCTGGGCGCCGCCGAGTGCCGCGACGGCGTCCATCAGCGGGGTGTCGGCGGCCGCGATGTTCACGTCGTCGAAGGGCACGGCCTGGTTCTCGGGGATGCGCTGCACGGGATCCATGGACTCACCGTAATTCCTCGCGGCGACAGGCCTGCGGGCATAGCGCGCGTGCTATGGACAGGCATAGCACGCATGCGATACAGTCCCGGCATGCGAGGACCGATCGAGCACGACGACTTCTACGAGGGCATCGCCCGTCAGGTGGTCGAGCAGCGATCGCTCCGGCGGCTCTCCCAGCGTGAGCTCGCCGATCTGTGCGGCACGACCCAGTCGGCCATCGCACGGTTCGAGTCCGGCTCGCGCCCGCCCAAGCTCGACACGCTGCTGCGGATCGCCGCGGCACTGGACTGCGAGCTCGACGTCACGTTCCGCCCGCGCACGCGCCCCACGAAGGAGTCCCGATGAGCACCCGAGTCGACACCGAGCAGATCGAGTCCACCCGCAGCGAGAAGCTGCTCGCGGTGCTGTTGGCCGCCTTCCTGCTCGTGGGCGCCGTGTGGTTCTACGCGAAGGTTCCCGCCTGGGTCGACGGCGCGCTGCCGCAGGTCGACGACAGGGCCGTGGTCCAGGCCGAGAGTCGACAGGCGGAGGCGGACCAGGCACGGTGGGACGCCGAGACCGAACGCGATGAGGCACGACTTCAGCTCGACCTCGAGCGGGAGGAGTACAAGGTCGCGCTGCAGGAGGGGGAGGGCGCCGCCGACGCACGGCAGGAGTACGAGGAGGCCCAGGCCGAGTACGACCGGGTCGACGCCGAGCTGGAGGCCGCCACCGCGGCGGCCGGCACGGCCGAGGAGGAGGCCCAGCAGGCGCGGGAGGCCTACGACCAGGAGAACCGCTCGGGCCTGAAGGCCTGGCTGGTCGCCGGCATCAGGCTCGCCTTCATCGCCGGGTGGACGTTCGGCGCGTACCAGCTGATGGCCCGGCTGCGGCGACGCGAGTCCCGGTATCTCACGCTCGCGTTCGCCGGCGCTGCGGTCGGCGCCATCATGGCGCTCGTCTTCGCGGTCGACTACATCACCGACTACGTCGATCCCCTGGACCTCGGGCCGTTCGTGCTGTCGGCCCTCGGCGTCGTGGCCACCGTGGTGGCGTTCCGGGTGCTGCAGAAGCACCTCGCCGCTCGGGTGCCCGGCCGCCGGGTGCGCAAGGGGGAGTGCCCGTTCTGCGGGTTCCCGCTGCACGACGCCGGTCTGGACGGCGGACCGCACTGTGCAGGCTGCGGGCGCGACGTCATCGCGGACTGCGCCTCCTGCGGCGCGCCCCGACGTGTGGGTTCGCCGCACTGCGCGGCGTGCGGCGCGCCCTGATCAGGGCAGACGACTCACCGTGACCCACCCGGCGGCGCCCGACAGGTCCTCGAGCTCGGCGGGAGTCAGCTCGATGGCCGAGTCCGCGCTGCCCGCCGCCGGGAACACCGTGTCGAAGCGCTTGAGCGAGGTGTCCAGGTGGATGGTGGCGTTCGCGGGGTTGGCGAAGGGGCAGACGCCGCCCACGGGGTGACCCGTGAGCGCCTCGACCTCGTCGGCCCTGAGCATGGTGGCCTTGCGGCCGAAGGTGGCCTTGAAGGCGGCGTTGTCGGTGCGCGCGTCGCCGGCCATCACGACGAGCACGCACGTGTCGGGGGAGTCGCCCCGGAACGACAGGGTCTTGGCGATGCGGGCCGGCTCGACGCCGAACGCCTCGGCCGCCTCGGCCACCGTGGCGCTCGAGCCGGCGGTCTGGATGATGTCACCCGCACGGCCGTGACCGGTCAGGAACTCGCGCACGCTCTCGATCGACATGGCTCGATCCTGCCCGACGACGTCAGGCGCGCGGGAGACGGTCGGCGAGACCGGAGTTCTGCAGGAACTGCTCGCTGAGGAAGCGGCTGCCCTCGTTGTTGGGGTGGACGCCGTCGGGCGCCTGCTCGAGTGTCAGTGGCTGCGTCTCGACCCAGGAGAAGCCGTGGCGCTCGGCGGCCTCGCGCACGATGGGCCGGATGATGCGGCCCTTGCGCTCCTTGGTGGTGCCCCACGGGGTCAGCACGAGGACGTCGTCGTGCGACCGGCCGAGCTCGTCCCAGACCGCGGCGAGCTCGTCGAAGAAGCCCTCGGCTGCACGCTCGATCT
The DNA here is from genome assembly GCF_013868155.1 of Aeromicrobium phoceense. Lineage (NCBI taxonomy): Bacteria > Bacillati > Actinomycetota > Actinomycetes > Propionibacteriales > Nocardioidaceae > Aeromicrobium > Aeromicrobium phoceense. The sequence continues at coordinate 2,617,017 of NZ_JACEOG010000001.1, read as the reverse complement.
CGGTGCGGGTGGCCTCGACGACCCGGCCGTCCTTCGTGCAGCGGCGCCAGTCGTTGCGCCCACCCTCCACGACGAGGATCCGAGGGGCGACGGCGCGCACCGTGTCGAGGCGCGACGTGAACCGGGTGTGCTCGCAGCTGCTGCTGCGCGACAGGAATCCGGTGCCGCCCATGGCGTCGAGCTGCGGCTCGAGCCCGAGCTGGAAGGCGACCATCGCCCACCAGCCGGGATAGCGGCTGTGCCGGTCGCCGTAGTACGAGGAGTAGGAGTCGCCGATGACGAGCATCTTCTCGGGCGCCGACGGGGCGACCAGCGGCGTGACCGTGGGACTGGCCGCGGCGGGCGTGGAGGGTGCTGCGGCGCCGGCGCTGGTGACCAGTGCGGTCAGGGTGCCGGCGACGGTGAGGACGACAAGTCCGAGGCGCCTGCGGGGCAAGTGGGCACGGCTCGTCACGCCGGTTCCTCCGTGGTGTCGTTACTGGTGAGTCAGTAGAAGATAGCGTGCCCGGCCGCCCGGTCCGCGAGCCACGCGGTGACATTCTCGTGTCGCGGACGGGAGGGGCACACGACGAAGCCGCAGACCGTGAGGCCTGCGGCTTCTTCTGTGGGCGATACTGGGTTTGAACCAGTGACCTCTTCCGTGTCAGGGAAGCGCGCTACCGCTGCGCCAATCGCCCTTGATATTCAGTTTTCCGAGAGGTGGGTACGGGATTTGAACCCGTGTAAACGGATTTGCAGTCCGTTGCCTCGCCTCTCGGCCAACCCACCGCAGATGGGTCTGCCGAGACCCTCTCCGAGCGGACAACGAGATTCGAACTCGCGACCCTCACCTTGGCAAGGTGATGCTCTACCACTGAGCTATGTCCGCAGCGACCGATTTCCCGGCCGACAAGAAACATTAACCGATGGGTCCGGAGCGCACCAAACCGGGTCGGCATAAGGTCGGGGCATGAAGGCGTGGGTCAACGGTCAGCTGCTGGAATCTCCGCACGATCGGGCGCTCAGTGTGCTCGATCACGGTCTCGTCGTCGGCGACGGCGTGTTCGAGACGGCCGCCGTGATCGACGGCGAGCCGTTCGCGATGACGCGTCATCTGGACCGGCTGGTGACGTCGGCCGAGGGGCTCGGCATCGGTCGGCCCGACGTCGAGGCCGTCCGCGAGGGGATCGCGGCGACGATGGCCGGGCAGGAGCTGCCGTTCGGACGGATCCGCATCACCGTGACCTCGGGTGAGGGTCCGCTCGGGTCGCCGCGGGGGAGCTCCGGGCTCACCCACGTCGTGGTCACGGAGCCGGCCGACCGTCCACCGCCGGTCAGCGCGATCGCGACCGTCCCCTGGACGCGCAACGAGCGCGGCGCCCTGGCCGGACTCAAGACGACCTCGTACGCGGAGAACGCGAAGATGGTCGAGTACGCACGGGCCCGGGGCGCCTCCGAGGCGGTCATGGCGAACACCCGCGGCGAGCTGTGCGAGGGCACCGGCTCGAACATCATGTACGTGCTCGACGGGCAGGTCGTCACGCCGACGCTGGAGTCGGGCTGCCTGGCCGGCATCACCCGGGCGCTGGCCATCGAGTGGCTCGCGGACGAGCTGGACGTCGTCGAGCGCAACGCGCCACTGGAGGTGCTGTTCGAGGCCGACGAGGTGATGCTCGTCGGGACCACGCGCACCATCCAGGCGATCAGCCGCGTCGACGACCGCGAGCTGCCCGCGCCCGGCCCGATCACCCAACGGGCGCAGGAGATCTGGCGCGCGCGGGAGGCCGAGACGACTGACCCGTGACGACACCTTGGGCTGGCGACCAAGAAGCAGCGCCACGCGATCTGGCCCTGGCAGGGCGGCGAGTGCGCGAGCGAGGGCTGCCGCGACCCGATCGACCACGTCCACCACGAGATCCCCTGGTCGCTTGGTGGGCCCACGGAACTCGGTGTGATGACCGGTCGTTGCGCCGTCTGTCACACCCACGTGCAGTCTCGCGAGGGCACGATCCGGGCGGTCGCGTAGAGCGGTGCGGGTATGGAGGACATGCCCCCGTTCGTGCTGCGCTGGGAGTGTGCGTTAGTCTGGTCGTCGCACTCGGGCGATTGGCGCAGTGGTAGCGCGCTTCGTTCACACCGAAGAGGTCACTGGTTCGAACCCAGTATCGCCCACCCGAGGAAAACCCTGGAATCGCAACGATTTCGGGGTTTTCGCTTTTCGGGCGTAGTTCTCCTAACAGCGTGGACCACTCGCGTCCGTGCGCGGTCGTCGGACCCCGCCCCATCTCGCCGCGTCCTGACCCCCAGGGGCCCTTCGCAATCATCTCCGCAGTGGGAGGACTTCGGGCCGAATCCTTGGAACCGTGCGAGGACGCCGCTCACCAGCCAGCGGCCTTTCAACGACGAGAGGACACGACCGTGCGGTTGCGCCGCGGAGGATTGGACGGACCCACGTTCCAGATGCGCCAGAAGATGATGGCGATCGGGGACGACTTCTGGATCGAGGACGAAGATGGGAACAGGGCCTTCAAGGTCAATGGCAAGGCCGCTCGAATGCGTGAGACCTTCGTCCTGGAGGATCCGCGCGGCCAGGAGCTGTCAAAGATCCAGGAGAAGAAGCTCAGCGTCCGCGACAAGATGGTCATCGAGCGCGGTACCACCAGGGCCACGGTGCACAAACGGCTCTTGGGCCTGCGCGACCACTACGTCATCGAAGTTGATGGCGGCGAGAGCCTCAAGGCTCACGGCAACGTCGTCGATCATGAGTACGAGATCGAACGCGCCGGGGACACGGTGGCAACGGTGTCCAAGAAGTGGTTCAGGATCCGCGACTCCTACGGTGTTCAGCTGGCCGAAGGTCAGGACATCCCGCTGATCTTGGCGATCACGGTCTGCGTGGACGCCATGTCAGCGGGCTGAAGAATGGCTCGCGCCCCACGTAGGTGTCCCCTCCGTGCGCGACGCGGATCTTGAGCACGATCCGTCGGCCGTCAGATGCGGGGCTTCTCCGTTCGCAGGCCCGGTCCTGATCAGCCGAACAGGCCGCGCTCCACGGTGCCGAGTCGCACCCGCTGAGGGTGGTCGCCGACGGGCAGGTAGGCGATCTCCTTCTTCGTGCGGACGTCCAGGACCGCGACGGAGTCGGAGTCCGACAGGGAGATCCAGCACGTGTCGTTCAGGCCCTCGGTCGTCCAGTAGGGCTTGAGGTAGCTGTGCCCGGTGGTCGCCGTGTCGAAGAGCGTGGGCGCGCCGGTGGCACGGTCGACGAGGGCGGCGTAGTCGTCCATCGTGCCGGCCACGCAGAGCGTCGTCCCGTCCTTGTCGATGGACAGGCCGTGGTGCGCGGAGTCGTTGACGTACTCGGTGATGGGTATCTTGGGCACCCGGTTCGGCAGCGGGATGAGGCGCGTCACGGCGCCCGTGCGGGGCTCGGCGATCTTGCCGGTGGAGTAGTCGGCCTTGCCGTTGATGTCCGCGGCCATCGTGTCGAACTCGACGTACCCGTGGAAGTAGGAGACCTGGAAGTAGACGAAGCGCTCGCCCGGGGCGATCGCCATCGGCCGGACGGCCGAGCTCATCTTGGGGTGGCCTGCCTCGGCGAGCTCCTTGCCCATGTCCCAGCGCTTGTCGATGCCGAAGTCGTCGTTGCGCACGATCTCGAACCACCGGTCTCCCTTGGTCCAGTCGCCGAGGGGGCCGTCGAGGGCCGTGTAGGCCGAGCCGATGGAGGCGTGGAAGATGCGCTGGCCGTCGGCGCTGTAGTTGTTCTCGTGCGGGGTGTCGCCCGACTCGAACGTGCGCAGGCGGTCACCCATCTTGACGCTCCGGCCGTCCGGCAGCGTCTGGTCGACCATGGCGAACTCGATGACCTGGCGCTCCACGGAGTCGCTGACCAGGAGCCGCTTGCCGTCCGGGGAGAGGCCGGCGTGGTCGCTGCGGTAGCCGTCCATCGGCTGCTCGGCGACGATCGAGTCGCTGTCGCCGGCGACCGCCTTCGCGATGTCGATCCACACCACGTCGGCGAAGCTCGGCCGGGACACGGCCAGGTACCGGCCGTCCTTGGTGCTGAACATGTCGTCGACGAACTGGTCGTGGCCCTGCCCGGGGCCGACGCGCACTGCCGTGAACGTGATCAGGCGCAGGGGGTTGCGATTGATGTCGCGCAGCTCCTGCGCCTTGTCGGGGATCAGGTTGATGCCCGACCTGAGGATCTTCGGGTCGTGGGCGTCCACGATCGACGCGGTCCCGGCCCAGTTGTTGCCCACGAACATCACGTCGCGCAGCGAGTCGGGGCTCGCCGAGGCGGCTCCCGTCGCCGCCGCGGACGGGATCAGGGCGGCTGCCGTGACGGCGGCGGCCAGGGTGGCGGCGATGCGGGCGGGGCGTGAGCTCTGGGGCATGGATGGATCATGCACCCGGTGTAACTCGCTGTGACACCCCCTGTCTCACTCCTTGGTGATCTGGGTCACATTCGCCGTCTGGAGTGCACGGTCGGTCAGGCGAGGACGCCGATCACCACCGCGATGATGCCCAGCAGCGGCAACGTCCCCTGCTTGATGGCGGCGCCCCGCTTGGAGGGGTCGGACAGCAGCAGGACCAGCGCCGCGGCGGCCATCGAGCCGATTCCCGCGAGGACGAGCGCCACGCCGACGTCGTCCGAGTCGCTCGCGATGAACGCGATCCCGACGGCGGTGACGATGGCGAGGAAGAGGTTGTAGAAGCCCTGGTTGAACGCCAGCTGCTTCGTCGACTCGGCCTCCTCGAGGCTCATCCCGAACGTGGCGCGCGTGCCGGCGCTCGTCCAGGTGACCGACTCCATCACGAAGATGTACACGTGCAGCAGGGCTGCGAGGCCCGCGAGGATCACACCGGCGACGACCATGTCTTGGGTCCCTTTCGTGGACAGTCCTTCGAGGGTAGGTGCTCGCCCGCGTGGATCGCGTCAGGCGCCGATGAAGAGCTCGACGATGCGGTCGTCGCGCAGCGTGAAGCGGTAGGCGAGGTCGGCGACGCCGCCCGGGAAGTCGCCCTCGAGCCTGACGTGCGCCACTGCATGCGTGTCGTCGATGCGCTCGGCGCCGGTCAGCTCGGTCGTGTAAGTGAACTCGCTGCCCGCACGGGTCAGGAAGTCGCGGATCTCGTCGAGGCCGCGGAAGGTCTCGCCCTGGTCGGTGACCACGGCGTCGGGCCCGAAGTGGGCGAGGGCGGCGTCCGTGTCCTGCCTCGTGTGAGCGTCGAGGTAGTCGCGGATGGGAGCCGGCAGCTGGGCCGGGGAAATCGTCGTCGATGTCATGCGACCAGCCTCCGGCGTGCCCCTGCGGGAGGGTCAAGGACTGGACCCTCCCGCAGGGGGAGAGTGCACACTGATCACGTGCTGGCGATCGGCGAGTTCTCCCGGATGACGCATCTGAGCGTGCGCACGTTGCGGCGGTACCACGAGGCGGACCTGCTCGTGCCCGACACGGTGGACGACCAGACCGGCTACCGGTACTACAGCGCCGACCAGATCCCCACCGCCCAGGTCATCCACCGGCTGCGGCAGCTCGACGTCCCGCTGGCGGACGTGCGGCGCATCCTGCTGACGTCCGATGCCGAGGCGCGAGCGTCCCTGTTCGCCGACCACCTCGACCGGCTCGAGGCCGAGCTGCAGCGCACCCGCGCGGCCGTGGTCAGCCTGCGCCGGCTGCTCCAGCCCGAGCCGGCGCCGCTCGACGTCGAGCTGAGGTCGGTGCCGGAGGCGACGGTGGCGGGCATCGAGGCCGAGGTGGACCACGCGGACGTGCTGACCTGGTACGCCGGAGCGATGGCCGAGCTCGACGCGGGCGTCCGCGAGCCCACCGGTGTGCCCGGGGCACTGTTCGACAACGAGCTGGTCGAGGTCGGCCGGGGGCGCATCCTGCTGTACCGCCCCACGCCCCGACCCGAGGCCGTCGGGCGCATTCGGCCGGCGACGCTGCCGGCCGTCGAGCTGGCGGTGACGACCCATGTGGGCCCGCACGACGACATCGACGTGAGCTACGGGGCGGTAGGCGCCTGGCTGGTCTCCAACGCCCTGGCGGTGGCCGGCCCGGTGCGCGAGACCTACCTGGTCGGCCCCCGCGACACCGACGACCCGGACGCATGGCGGACCGAGATCGGCTGGCCCGTGTTCCACGTCGGCGGAGGGACCGGGACGTGACCCGCCACGCCATCGAGCACCCGCCCTCGTCCTAGGTCGCGAGCTCGCGCGGTCGCACCGCGGCAGCCGCGACCCCCAGGGCGGCCGCCACCGCGAAGGCGAGCCGTGTGCTGGAGGCGTCCGCCACCGCGCCGAGCGCCGCCGCTCCGACGGCCTGTCCGAGGGCGAGGACGAGGAAGCCCCAGCCGACGCCCGCGGCCGGGCTCCGCGGATGCACGCGCGTTCCCCACAGCAGGAGCAGGCCGCTCGCGGCGATGTAGGCCGCGCCGAAGGCGGCCAGCGCGAGGCACGCGGCGACGAGGCTCCCGGGCCAGGCGGCCACGGCGGCGGTCGCACCGGCGAGAATCAGCGCGGTCGCCGTCCAGGCACCGCGGAGGCCGAACCGCTCGGTGAGGTCGCCCGCGGCGGCACCCAGGACGCCGAAGGCGCCCAGCAGGATCCACGCGATGGTCGAGGCCTGCTCGCCGAGGTCACCGTCCCTGACCAGGAGGTCGCGCCCGAACGTCCAGACGGCGGCACTGGCGACGCCCGTGAGTGCAGCGGCGACGGTGAGCCGCACGCTGCCGGTGGGAAACAGTGGCCGGGGGAGCAACGGGTCGCGTCCGGCGCCTCGTCGCTCGCCGTGCGGCACGCCCAGGGCGGCGCCGAGGGTGGCGAGGGCGCTCAGCAGGGCGAAGGCCAGCCAGGCGGTGCGCCACTCCTGCTGGGTGAGCAGCGCGATCGGCCCCGCGACGGCCACGCCCACGCCGGTGCCGGCGTTGATGACGGTCTGGGTGCGGGCCTGCCGCTCCCGCGCCACGGTGTGGGCGACCGCGTGGGCGAGCGCCGGCGAGACGACGCCCGTGCTCGCTCCGCCGAGGAGGACGCCGAGGACGAGCACCGGGGCGCTCGGCGCCAGCGCGACCGTCAGCGTTCCGGCGGTGGCGAGGGTGCCGGCCGCGACGGCGACCGCGCGCCCACCCAGCCGCGGGGCGAGCGTGGACGACGCCAGGATCGCGACGCAGTAGACGACGTACCCGCCCGCCGCGATCGTGCCGGCCGCGGCGGCGCCGAGGGCGAACTCGTCCCGGAACGCCGGGACGAACAGGCCGTACGCGAAACGCGCCAGTCCGTAGCAGGCGCCGATGAGGCAGAGCCCCGCGGCGCTGAGCGCGAGCTCGTCGCGACGCGACGCGACGGAGCTCATCGGCACGAGAACTTCACTGATCGGTGAACCACGCTCTCGACGGTACTACACTGACCGGTGAAGTCGATCGGAGGAACACATGGGGCAGTCAGCCATCGGGCACGAGGAGGTGCTGCGCGTCCCCGACCTCACGCCCGGGGCCCGGCGGATCCTCGACGCGTCGGCCGACCTGTTCTACCGCCACGGCATCCACGCGGTGGGGGTCGACGCCATCGCCGCGGCCTCCGGCGTCACGAAGCGCACGCTCTACGACCGCTTCGGATCCAAGGACGCCTTGGTCGCCGCCTATCTGCGGGCTCGGCACGCCGCGTGGTGGGACCGCCTGGAGGAGCGGCTGGCGTCGGCACCTGCGCCGCGCGTGCTCGCCGTCTTCGACGCCTACGCCCTCGACGCCCCGTCGATCGACCGGGGCTGCGCGTTCCTCAACGCCGCGGGCGAGCTGCCCGCCGGACACCCGGGTCAGGCCGTGATCCGGGCCCACAAGGCGGCCGTGCGGAGCAAGCTCGAGGAGCTCCTGCGCGTGGACCGCCCCGACGTGACCGACCCTGCCGCAGTCGCCGACCACCTCTTCCTGCTCCTGGAGGGCGGAGTCGCGCAGCGCGGGATCGACGGCGACGGACGGATGCTCGCCGTGGCGCGGGAGACCGCCGCACGGCTCGTCAGCTGACGGGCGGGAACCCACCGGCCCGCACCAGGTTGCCGTGCAGGTCGATGACGTGGAACTCCGTGGCGCCCCACGGCTCGTCACGTGGGGAGCTGAGGACCGCCGGCTCCGGGACCTCGACGTGGCTCCACTCGGCGTGGCACGCGCGCGCCGCCTCGGGGTCGGGGAAACGGAGGTAGCAGGCCACGTCGTTCGTCCAGCGGTCGACCGAGGCGTCGAGCCAGAAGTGCAGCTCGATCGCGAGGCGCTCGTGCCGCAGAACCAGGTACTCGTCCCAGCGCCCCCGAGGAATGAAGCCGAAGCGCTCCCAGAAGCTCGTGGTGACGTCGAAGTCGGCGCTCGGCAGGATGGGGATGGTCTCCGTCACGCGGACAGTGTCTCCCGTGGTGGGCCGCCGGGCCAGGCCCGACTGCGAGGATGGACGCGTGTACGTCAAGATCTGCGGCCTCCGCACGGCCGAGCACGCCCGCGTGGCGACGAGTGCCGGGGCCGACGCCGTGGGCGTGGTGATGAACCGGACCAGCTCCCGGCGGGCCACCGACGACGAGGCGCGCGCCGTGATCGAGGCGGCCCGTGGCAGCGCCGACTCCGTGCTGGTCGTCAACGACATGCCGGCGGAGGACGCCGCGCGCACCGCGCGCCGCCTCGGCTTCGACGTGCTCCAGCTGCACGGCCGGGCCTACGACCAGCAGGACTTCGCCGCCGCGCTGGAGGTCGTCCCGCGGGTCTGGCGGGCGACCTCGCTCGACCTCGACACGCCGCTGGAGGTGGGCGCCTGGGGCGAGGAGGTGCTGCTGCTCGACGCCCCGAAGCCGGGGTCGGGGGAGCGGTGGGACCTCTCGGACCTCGCCGACCGCGCGCCGGACGGCACGTGGCTGATCGCCGGCGGCCTGTCCCCGGCGAACGTCCGTGAGGCGGTCGAAACAGTGAGGCCCTGGGGCGTCGACGTCTCGAGCGGCGTGGAGACCGCGCCCGGTGAGAAGTCGTCGGAGCTCATCCGCGCCTTCGTGGAGGCGGCGCTGCGGGCCTGAGGCCCGGTTGCGGGTGCACCCGCGCGCTCGCGACAGTGGGAGCAGCGGAACCCTCCGCGACGGTGGGAAGGCGTGACATGGCCAACGGAACGGCGGCCGCCGGCGGCGGCGCGATCTACGGTCTCGGGATGTTCGGCGCGTGGGTGTGGTTCTGGACCGAGGCCGACGGCCTCTGGGAGCACCTCTACGCGATCTTCCAGGGCCTCTTCTGGCCCGCCTACATGGTCTACGAGGCGTTCGCGGCGCTGGCGTCCTGACGAACGGGAGCGCTCAGCGCGAGCGCCAGGCCTCGATGTGCTCGGTGCGCTTCATGACCGACGACGGCAGCGCGCCCTCGGCGAGCTGCTCGATCGTGACCGTCTCCAGCACCTCGCGCAGGGCGTCGCGCGCGGCGATCCACACCGGCTTGAGGATCTCGGCCCGGCCGTTGTACTCGACGGCCTCGGGACGCAGCCCGTAGATCGAGACGATGGGTCCGTCGACGGCCCGGAAGACGTCCGCGACGGTGACGGCGTAGGGCGGTCGGGCCATCCGCCAGCCCCCGGACTGCCCGCGCTGGGACAGCAGGATCCCCGCCTTGCGCAGGTCTCCCAGGATGGACTGGAGGAACCCGTGAGGGATGTCCTGACGACGGCCCAGCTCGTCGGCGGTGACGGGCTTGTCACCCGGTTCGGCCGCCAACTCGATCAGCGCCCGCAGCGCGTAGTCGGACTTCGTCGAGACTCTCACCGCCCCAGTGTCGCAAAGCCGACCGGCCGTTCCGTGACTATCCTCCGAATGTGACGACTGCTTCCCCTTCCCCCGACGTCTCGAACCTGACCGCCGCCCCGCTCGCGCACGTCGTGCGCGGCGACCTCGTCGAGTCGGTGCACCTGGGCCACCTCGTCGCCCTCGGAGTAGACGGCACGCCCGTGCTGACGCTCGGTGACCCGGAGGTCACGATGTGGCCGCGCTCCAGCGTCAAGCCCTTCCAGGCCGTCGCGATGGTCCGCCACGGGCTCGACCTGCCCGAGCGCCTCATGGCCCTGGCTGCCGCGAGCCACAACGGCGAGCCCGACCACATCGCCGGTGCGCTGGCGATCCTCGCCCGTGCCGGACTCGACGAGCGCGCCCTGCGCAACCCCCCCGACCTGCCGGGGGGGACGACGGCGATGCGCGACTGGCTCGAGAGCGGCCAGGGTCCCGAGCAGATCAGCCATAACTGCTCGGGCAAGCACGCCGCGATGCTTCTCACGTGTGTGACGGCCGGCTGGGACACCGAGACGTACCTGGCGCCGGACCACCCGCTGCAGCGCGCGATCCGCGAGACGATCGAGGAGTTCACCGGCGTGCCCGTCAGCCACGAGACCGTCGACGGCTGCGGGGCTCCGCTGTTCGCCACCACGGTCACCGGACTGGCGCGCGGGATCGGACGGCTCGCGGCGTCGCCGCAGCAGGCTCCCGACTCGGCCGAGGCGCGCGTGGCGCACGCGATGTCGACGCACCCGCACATGGTCGCCGGCGGGCAGCGTCCCACCACGACCCTGATGCGCGCGGTGCCCGGCCTCGTGGCCAAGGACGGTGCCGACGGCATCTTCACGGCCGGCCTGCCCGACGGGAGCGCCGTGGCGTTCAAGGTGCTCGACGGGGCGGAGCGACCCCTCGCGCCGGTCCTCGTGACCGCGCTCGACGCGCTCGGTGCGTTCTCTGGGGACGACGTGGACCACGAGGCCGTGGAGTCGCTGCGTGAACGCGCCGTGCTGGGCGCGGGCCGGTCCGTCGGCGCGATCCGCGCGACGTTCTGAGCTAATTCGCCCGCTGGCGCACCCAGTCGATCACGGCCACGTCGCTCGTCCGGAACCGCTCGACCTCCTCGCCGCCGTCGCACCGGCACAGCACGACCTCGGCTCCCGCGGCGTCGGTCTCCACGAGGCGACAGGTGCCGCCGTGGGTGACCCACCGTTCCAGGTCGTCGATCCGGGAGGTCATGCCTCGGCCGCCCAGGTGCGCAGCTGGCGGTGCACGTTCCACGCGCCGACGATGACGGGGGAGTCGCCCAGCTCCGGCACGTGCTCCGCGAGGTCGGGGTCGATCTTCCAGTCGCGGGGATGGATCAGGACGGCGTGGTTCTGTGGGCCGCCGATGCCGCCGTGCGATCCGACCTGCCCCTCGAAGGCGTGGATCCCTCCGAGCTCGTCCACGGTGGAGATCACGACGAGGTCACCGGAGTCGGGCAGCGCGTGCAGGCGCGCGAGGTCGAGCGCCGTGCGGGACGGGAAGCCGCGAAGTGGATCGTTCCCCGTGGAGGCGCCGTCGGGGCCCAGGCCGCGGGTGCCGTCGGCCCCCAGCACGAGTGGAGCGCCGGCGTCGTCGGTCGACAGCACGAGGCCGACGCCGGGGCTGGCCAGCAGGCCGGGCACGAGGCGCGGCCACGCGGCGTCCACCTCCGCGAGCGTGGGCCGTGAGTCACTCCGCGGGAACCAGACCATGCCGAGGTTGCCGCCACCGGTGACGACCACCTCGGGGTCGGCGGAGTCGGACACGACCTTCTCCGGCTGGCGGTTGCCCTCGCCCACGACGGAGGAGGCCAGCGCGTTCAGCGGGCCGAGCTCCTCGCCGCCGCCGGTCGTGGTGAGCAACGACGCCCCGCCGCGGTCCGGACGCATGAGCGCCGCCACGTGGTCGGGGAACGAGCAGCCCGCCAGTTGGGAGAACGGTGCGCCGAGGCTCTGCCCGTGGTCGGACACCAGCACCAAGTCGTAGGGGGTGGCGACCGAGCGGGCGACCTCCTCGAGCGCCGCCAGGACGCCGTCGAGGCCCTCGATCGCGCGCATCGCCTCGGGACGTTCCGGTCCGGCGTGGTGGGCGATCTCGTCGTAGTCGACGAAGTCCACGAAGATCATCGGCGAGCCGCTCGCCATCTCCTCGGCGACCAGCGACAGGTTGAGCTTGCGCAGCAGCACGTTCGTCACGCCGCGCAGGACGACGTAGCCACCCTTGCGCGGGATGCGGGGCTGCACGTCGCGGGCGCGCTGGCGATAGCCCTGGTGGAGCTCCTTGAGCACCTCGCCGACGGTCATCACGAGAGCGCCGGGCAGCAGGAACGGACGGATGAAGAAGGCCAGGTAGGCGGAGCCGGAGCCGAGGTCGCGGGCGCGGGTCGCCTTGCTGATCGTGAGGTAGGCCCGCGACGATCCGCCGGTGTAGGTCGTGCTGATGGCGCTGCCCTCGGTGAGCAGCCCCGAGCCGGGCGGGAACCGTGACTCGACGAGCCGTGAGTCGGCCGGGTTGCCCGCGGCGAGCAGCCGGCCCGACCGCCGGTCCCACCAGCGGAACGCCGGGACGTCGGGGCTCCCGTGCAGGAAGCCGGCCATGCTGGCGGGGGTCGTGCACGGGATGGTGGCCCACCACCCGCTCAGCGTGTGGCTGGAGCCGATCCAGCGGGCGATGTTGGGTGCCTGGCCGCCGGCGATGGCGCGCCGCAGCACCGGCAGCGCCAGGCCGTCGAGCTGCACGATGAGCATGCCGCGCCCGTCGGAGTCGGTCCGCGAGCGCAGGGCACGCGAGGTGCGGGCGGTGGCGGCGCCGACCACGTAGCCGCTGTCGGTCGCCCCGGAGAACCAGCGACCGACCGCCATCACCGCGGAGGCGACCAGCAGGACCACGACCGTGTCCCCGACGGAGAGGTTCGCCCGGGCGCCCAGGCTGATGGCGGCGCCGAGCACGAGCACCTGGGCGCCGAGACCGAGGGCCATCGCGAGCAGCACGCTGCCGCGCGAGGCCAGCAGGCGCAGGGGAGTGGCCAGGATGACGTCGACGAGGAACATCGCCACCATGACGACGAGGACGAGCTCGAGCTCGTCGTAGACCTCCTCGCCCACGGCGAGGAGGCCGAGGGTGACGCCGACCCCGACGACGACGACCGTCCACAGCGCCTGCAGGAGGTCCGGCACGCGCGGCACCCACCGAGATCGTCGTGCGGCCTGCACGGGTGCGGCGGCCCACCCGACGGGCGTGGTCTGGCTCACACCGGCATGGTCCCACGCGGCAGGGGCGTGCGGACACCCATCGGCGGCATCACGACGCGGGCTCCGAGCCCGGCACCCGCGGCCGCGGCACGGAAGCGCGGCGCGGGCCGCTGGAACCACTGCTCGTGGGTGGGGCCGGAGGAGCGCAGCACCACCGGCCAGTACGTGCCGTGGTGGACGGGGAGGATCCAGCGGGCGCCCACCGCGCGGACCGCCTCGACGGCCTGCTCGGGGTCGAGGTGCCCGTCGCCGAGGGACGGCCCCCAGCCGCCGATCGGCACCAGGGCGAGGTCGACCGGCTCGACCGCCGCGAAGTCCATCACGCCGGTGTCGCCCGGGTACCAGCAGGTGGTCCCGTCACGGCCGAAGCGAAAGCCCAGGGAGGTCGCCTCCGCGGCGCCGGGCCGCTTGTCGCGGCGACCGTCGTGACGGGCGGGCAGCACCTCGACGTCGACACCGGCAACGGTGAGCCGGTCGCCCGGCACGACCTCGATCGTCTGGAGGCGCTCCAGCGAGCGCACCGCCTGCACCGCCCCGCGCGGGACCACGATCGGCACCGCGTCGTCGAACCGGCGCAGGGTCGGCAGGTGCAGGTGGTCGTGGTGCAGGTGCGAGATCAGCACGAGGTCGGCCCGGGTGGCGTGAGCCGGCGGAGGGTCCGAGGCGCGCCGCACGTGGAAGAGCCGCCGGGACATCAGCGGATCGGTCACCACGGTGGCCCCCGGGAGCTCGATCGTGACGAACGAGTGTCCCCACCACGTGACGGCCGTCATGCCTCAGTGTGGACCATCCGGGGGCCCCGGTGACAGGGATGTGTCAGCGCGCGGCGAGCGCGGCGCGGGCCGCGCTCATGCCCATGAACTCCGAGTCGTCCTCGGCCGACATCAGCTCGCCGTTGGCGAACGTGGCGTAGACGTCGATGTCCTGCTTGCCGCAGCCCTGGTAGACGCGGTCCTCGAGCTGCGTCACGCCCTTGGCCTGCAGCGCCTTCACCTCGGCGATCGCCTGGTCGATGAGCACGACGAACTCCGGCATCTCGTCGCCCATCAGCACCTTGAGCGCCTCGAGCTGGGCGATGAGCTTCTCGGGCGTGTAGCGCTCGCCCTCACCGGCCGAACGCAGCTTGGAGGAGACGGTCGCGACGCTGTCGCCCTTGACGTCGGGGGAGAACGCGGCGTCGGCCTTGAGCGTGCGCATGTTGAGCACCGAGGCGCAGCGGCCCTGCTTGATGACGAGGCGCTGCTTGGCGAAGGCGCCGCGCTTCTTGCCCTTGTACTTGTAGGTGATCTTCGTCGTCACGATGTACGCGCCCGGCTTGAGCTTCACCGCGGAGCGGTTCTTGCGCAGCACCTTGCCACCCTGCTTGATGGTCATGGCCTTCTTGAGGACCTTGACCTTCTTGGCCGTCTTGAGGTTCGGCTTCACCAGCGCCGTGCCGTACCAGTCGATCGACTTGTTCGAGATCTTCTTGATCGTGACCGGCTTCGGGGCCGCCTGGGCGGGGGCGGCGACGAGCGTCGCGCTGGCGCCGACGGCGAGGGCGGCCAGGAGGCCGAGGATGGTGCGGCGCATGAGTGACGCCTTTCCGAGATGAGGGGCAAAGTCGACCTAGCGTACTCGGGCAGGGACAGTCCCCGTGCCGAAACGACGACCTCGGTAGGGTGAGCCCAAGAGCGCCGCCCAGCCGTAGGGGCCGCCCAGTCACCGAGGGGTTCACATGAGTCTGTCCGTCACCGTCGCCGGAGCCCAGCAGCAGGTCGACCCCGGGACGCGGGCGTGGCAGCTGTTCTCCGAGGACCCGCAGGTGATCGCCGCACGCGTCGGCGGCGATTTGGTCGACCTCGCGCGCGAGCTGGCCGACGGCGACGAGGTGGAGCCGGTCGCGATCGACTCGCCCGACGGTCTCGACATCCTGCGCCACTCGACGGCCCACGTCATGGCCCAGGCCGTGCAGGAGCTCTTCCCGGACGCGAAGCTCGGCATCGGCCCGCCGATCACGGACGGCTTCTACTACGACTTCGACGTCGAGGTCCCGTTCACCCCCGAGGACCTCGCGAAGATTGAGTCGCGGATGAAGAAGATCGTCAAGGAGGGCCAGAAGTTCAGCCGTCGTGAGATCAGCGACGACGACGCCCGCGCCGAGCTGGCCGACGAGCCGTACAAGCTCGAGCTGATCGGCCTGAAGTCCACCGCCGGGAACGGGTCGATGGAGGGCGCTGCCGAGGGCGCCAGCGTCGAGGTCGGCGAGGGCGGCCTGAGCATCTACGACAACCTCAAGCGCGACGGGTCGCTGGCGTGGAAGGACCTGTGCCGCGGCCCGCACCTGCCCACCACCAAGCGGATCCCGGCGTTCACGCTGATGCGCTCGGCCGCGGCCTACTGGCGCGGCGACGAGAAGAACAAGCAGCTGCAGCGCATCTACGGCACCGCCTGGGCGTCCAAGGAGGACCTCGAGGCACACCTGCACCGCATCGAGGAGGCCCAGCGCCGCGACCACCGCCGCCTGGGCACCGAGCTCGACCTCTACAGCTTCCCGGACGAGATCGGCTCGGGGCTGCCGGTCTTCCACCCGCGCGGTGGTGTCATCAAGCGCGAGATGGAGGACTACGTCCGCCGCCGGCACATCGAGGAGGGCTTCGAGTACGTCGGCACGCCGCACATCGCGAAGGAGGGGCTGTTCTACACGTCCGGCCACCTGCCGCACTACGGCGAGGGCATGTTCCCGGCGCTGGAGATCGACGGTGGCGACTACCGCCTCAAGGCGATGAACTGCCCGATGCACAACCTGATCTTCCGGTCGCGCCAGCGCTCGTACCGCGAGCTGCCGCTGCGCCTGTTCGAGTTCGGTCACGTCTACCGCAACGAGAAGTCGGGCGTGATCCACGGCCTGACCCGCGTGCGCGGCTTCGCCCAGGACGACTCGCACTCCTACGTCACGCCCGAGCAGGCCCCCGCCGAGGTGGCGCACCTGCTGAACTTCATGCTGAGCCTGCTCGACGACTTCGGGATGGACGACTACTACCTCGAGCTCTCGACCCGCGACGCGTCCAAGGACAAGTTCATCGGCTCGGACGAGGACTGGGAGAACGCCACCAAGGTCCTCGAGGAGGTCGCCACGGCGACCGGTCTCGAGCTGGTGCCCGACCCGGGCGGCGCGGCCTACTACGGGCCCAAGGTCTCGGTGCAGGCGCGCGACGCGATCGGCCGCACGTGGCAGATGGGCACCGTGCAGTACGACTTCAACATGCCGTCCGCCGACCGGTTCAACCTCGAGTACGTCGCCGCCGACGGCACCCGCCAGCAGCCGGTGATGATCCACTCGGCGAAGTTCGGCTCGATCGAGCGGTTCATGGGCGTGCTGGTCGAGCACTACGCCGGTGCGTTCCCTCCGTGGCTCGCGCCCGTGCAGGCCGTCGGCATCCCCGTGGCCGAGCGGCACGTGGAGTACCTGGAGCGGCTCGCGGTGCGCCTGCGCGCCGAGGGGATCCGCTTCGAGGTCGACGACTCCGACGAGCGCATGCAGAAGAAGATCCGCAACGCCCAGACGCAGAAGGTGCCGTTCATGGTGCTGGTCGGCGACAAGGACGTCGAGGCGAACGCCGTCTCGTTCCGCTTCCGCAACGGCGAGCAGGAGAACGGGGTGTCGCTCGACGACGCGATCGACAAGATCGTGACGGCCGTCCGCGACCGGGTGCAGGTCTGATGCCCGATCCCGACGGCCTCGAACGGCTGTGGGCGCCCTACCGCATGGCCTACGTGCGGGAGGCCGGCAATGACGCGGGCTGCCCGTTCTGCGCGATGGTCGCGGGGGAACGGCAGACGGACCTGATCGTGGTGCGCGGCGAGCACTGCTTCGTGGCGATGAACCTGTACCCGTACAACCCCGGCCACCTCATGGTGCTGCCGCTGCGCCACGAGTCGGGCCTGACCGAGCTGTCGCTCGAGGAGTCCAGTGAGCTGACCCTGCTGACCCAGCAGGCGATCCGCGCGATCGGCGAGGTCAGCTCGCCGCACGGGTTCAACGTGGGGCTCAACCTCGGGGCCTCGGCGGGTGGCTCGATCTCGCAGCACCTGCACCAGCACGTGGTCCCGCGCTGGGGCGGCGACGCCAACTTCATGACCGTCGTCGGGCGCACGAAGGCGCTGCCGCAGACGATCGCCGAGTCGGCCGAGCTGCTGCGGGACGTGTGGGAGAAGATGGCCTGATGCTGGAGCGTTTCCGTGCCTTCTGGAACCGGCTGTTCTCGCCGGTCGCCGACGGCCTCATCAAGATCGGCGTGACCCCCGACATGGTCACGTGGGTCGGCACGATCGGCGTCTGCGTCGGTGCCCTGTGGCTCTTCCCGCAGGGCGAGTTCTTCTGGGGCACGATCTTCATCACGGCGTTCGTGTTCAGCGACATCATCGACGGCACGATGGCGCGCAAGCTCGGCCGTACCTCCAAGTACGGGGCGTTCCTGGACTCCACGCTCGACCGCGTCGGCGACGCGGCGGTCTTCGGCGGCATCGCGCTCTGGTACGCGTGGGAGGGCGACTCGAAGGTCTACCTGTGCCTCGCGCTGGCGTGCCTCGTCCTGGGCGGCCTGACCTCGTACGCGCGGGCTCGCGCCGAGTCGCTCGGCATGGAGGCCAAGGGCGGCATCGCGGAGCGCTCCGACCGCCTCGTGGCCATCCTCGTGATGACCGGCCTGTCGGGCCTGTTCGACCTGCCGGTCCTGCAGCACATCACGCTCTGGGCCCTCGCGGTCGCCAGCGCGGTGACCGTCGGGCAGCGGATGGCGATGGTCAAGCGGCAGGCCGAAGCGGCCTGATCCGGGGCCGTCCGTCTCGCGGGCGCCGAGCGATGCGTGAAGCGCCGCAGACGCCTCGTAGACTTGACCTGTGAGCACCCAGAACCCCAGCAACGACCAGTCCACGACCGGCAGCGCCCGGGTCAAGCGCGGCATGGCCGAGATGCTGAAGGGCGGCGTCATCATGGACGTCGTCGACGCCGAGCAGGCCAAGATCGCCGAGGACGCGGGCGCAGTCGCCGTCATGGCGCTCGAGCGTGTGCCGGCCGACATCCGATCCCAGGGCGGCGTCGCGCGGATGAGCGACCCCGACCTGATCGACGGAATCATCGAGGCCGTCTCGATCCCCGTCATGGCGAAGGCGCGCATCGGTCACTTCGCCGAGGCGCAGGTCCTGCAGAGCCTCGGCGTGGACTACATCGACGAGTCCGAGGTCCTGACCCCGGCCGACTACGCCAACCACATCGACAAGTGGGCCTACACGGTTCCCTTCGTGTGCGGTGCGACGAACCTGGGTGAGGCGCTGCGTCGCATCACCGAGGGCGCCGCGATGATCCGGTCCAAGGGCGAGGCCGGCACGGGCGACGTCTCCAACGCCACGGGCCACATGCGCAAGATCCGTGCCGAGATCGCTCGCCTGCAGAGCCTGCCGAAGGACGAGCTGTTCGTCGCGGCCAAGGAGCTCCAGGCGCCGTACGACCTGGTCGTCGAGGTCGCCGAGGCCGGCAAGCTCCCCGTCGTGCTCTTCACCGCCGGTGGCATCGCCACCCCGGCCGACGCCGCGATGATGATGCAGCTCGGCGCCGAGGGCGTGTTCGTCGGCTCGGGCATCTTCAAGTCCGGCAACCCCGCCCAGCGCGCCGAGGCCATCGTCAAGGCCACGACGTTCTACGACGATCCCGACGTCATCGCCAAGGTCTCGCGCGGTCTCGGCGAGGCCATGGTCGGCATCAACGTCGACGAGATCCCCGAGCCCCACCGCCTGGAGACTCGCGGTTGGTGAGTGCCGCCACTCCATTTCGTCAGAACGCCCCCGGTATCCACCGGGGGCGTTCTTTCGTGTCATGGACCTGGTCACAACGAACTAGCCGTACCCCATCAATCAGTCGTGATCTCGGCCACTAACTCGCGTTTCTTTCACGTTTGACCCCATCAGCACCACGTTCCGTCGTTGTATGGGACTTGTCCAAAGTTGCTGGCGGGGGAGAAGGAAGAGAAGTTGATGCAGAGACGCTCCATCCCCTCTCGTTTGCTCGCCGTCGTGGCGATGCGGCGGACCCGCGCCCTGCTGGGTCTCGGTCTCGCGCTGGGCCTGACCAGCGTGAACACCTTGGCCTACTGGACGGACGAGGCCCAGCTGACGAGCGGCACGATCCAGTCGGGCTCCCTGGACCTGCTGATCGACGGCGAGCTCTCCGGGCAGGGCGGCGCGGTCACCCGAACAGCCCTGTCGGCTTCCTCCCTGATTCCCGGCGAGAGCTTCGCCTTCACCGTCCCGGTGCAACGCCGGGCCAACACGGCAGGCTTCGGCCTCAGCGCGACCGCCACGTCGGCCGGTGGGCTCGCCTCCCACCTGCGCTGGAGCGTCTTCGAGGGGACCGCCGGCACGCAGACCACGAATGCGAACGGGCTGCGGAGTGCCTCCTGCACCGGAACGAGCGTCTCCACCGGTGTGGCGCTCGGATCCACCGGCCAGTCGGTGATCGGTGGCACGAACCCCGTGGTGAACCTGGGCGGGGCGACCTTCAGCAAGACCCTCTGCATCCAGGTGTCGCTTCCCTCCACCGCCAGCAACGCGGCGCAGAGCACGAGCGCCACCACCACCTTCAGTCTCACGGCATCGCAGCTCCTGTGAGACGCCGACTGCGCGAGACGATCCTGTGGATCGGCGCCGCCCTCGGAACGCTGTGCCTCGTGTGGACGGGCGTCATGTTCGCCTTCGGCCTCACGCCGCTGGTCTTCACGTCCGGCTCCATGGAGCCCGCGATCGGTGCCGGCGACCTCGCGTTCGCCACGACGGTCGAAGCGGTGGACCTCGCCGAGGGGGACATCGTGAGTGTGATCAACGATCGCGGCACGCGCATCACGCACCGGATCACGAAGGTGGATCGCCAGGACGACGGGAGCGCGATCCTGCAGCTCAAGGGCGACGCGAACCTCTCGCCGGACCAGGAGTCCTACCGCGTCGATGACGTGGAGCGCGTGTCGTTCGCCGTGCCCGAGGTCGGTCGCCTGGTCAACCTCTTCGGCTCTCCCAACGGCATGTTCGTCGTCGGCCTCGTGGTGGCAGGTCTGCTCTACCTCGGCTTCCGCCGCCAGGACGAGGACGACGACGAGCCCCGAGGTCCGTCGTCGGGCCACGACGGCGATGGCGACGTCGATGGCGACTCCTCGACGCGCGGTGCGAGCGCCGTGCTCCGCCCCGTGACGATGGGCGTCTCGTTGGCTGCGCTCGCCCTCTCCGCGACGGTGGGTCCGGCGGTGCAGTCGACGACGGCAGCCTTCAGCGACTCCGCGCAGCTGACCACCGGGTCCGTGGGCGCGGCGGCCCTCCCGACGCGTCCGTCGAGCATCAGCTGCAGCAAGCCCTTCCTCTCGACGTCAGCGGTCGTCAGCTGGTCGGACGACGACGCGCGCCACGGCTACTACTACGAGGTGGACGACGATGCCGCCTTCGGCAGTCCCGACGCCGAGGCGTCGGTGGCGCCCAACGGCTCGAACAGCTTCACGTTCAACTCCGGGTCCGCCGGCGGCTGGTTCTCCTCGACCACCTACCACCTGCGCGTGTACTCCGCTCTCGTCGGTCCCGGGGGAGCGCTGACCTGGCGGTCGGCCAGCTACCGGTCCTACCGGGTGACCCGGTCGGCGTTCTTCAACGACTTCAGCTGCTCGGCGGTGACGTCTCCTGCAAATTGAGTAAACGCATGTGATGAATGTTACGCTTGGGATAACGCCTGCCGCGTCCTCGGACGCGTGTGGATTCCCCCTGCGTCCTGTTCCCGCTCTCGTGGAACAAATGTCCCAGTTCATGGGACCCATGTCACAATCCCGTCGTGACCTCTGTCATACACCCAAGATTCTTTCGGAATTCGGCGTCATTTTTCCGCCGATCCGTCGTTACATAGATGAAGCAACTGATCGATGGTCGATCAGCCAACCCAAGGAGAAAACACATGAACAAGTCCACCAAGGGCGCCGTCGCCGCCGGAGCCGCCGCCGTCCTGCTGCTGGGTGGCGCAGGCTCGCTCGCGTACTGGAATGCCGAGGGCGACGTCGTCGGCGGCAACATCGAGGCCGGCACACTGACCCTGACGCCTTCGGGCACGGCGGCCACCTGGACGCTGAACGGCACCGCCGTGGCAGGCAACGACCTCTCCTCCGTCCTGGTCGTTCCCGGTGACACGCTCCGCTACACGGGCACGTGGACCATCGGCGCGACGGGCGACAACCTGCAGGCGGACGTCGACTTCACCGGTCTGGACGGAACGGCGAGCGTCGCCGACAAGATGACCGTCACCGACACGTACACGCTCGATGCTGCTCCGCTGGCGGCCGGCGCCGAGATCACGGACGCCAACGACGGTGACGTGCTCGGCGCGACCGTCGTCGTCGACTTCCCGTTCGGCACGACCGTCGACAACACGTCGCAGGGCATGACGCTCGACCTCACCGAGGGCAACATCACGCTCACGCAGTCCGACGCCACGCCGTGACGAAGGCTTGAGTTCGCAATCGACCATCGATGAGTGAGGTCACGGGGATGACGAGTACGACCGACCGAGGGCGCTTCACGGCGCTCCGGTGGGCCGGCCAGGTGGTTGCCTGGCTCGTCATCCTCGTGGCCGTCTCGGCGGTCGCGGTCGGTGTGCTGATCCCACGGATCGGGGGCGCCACGCCCTACACGATCCTCACCAGCTCCATGGAGCCGAAGTACCCGCCCGGAACGCTCGTGGTGGTGAGGCCGACCCCCGCCGAACAGATCGGCGTCGGCGAGGTCGTGACCTACCAGCTGGCGTCGGGTGAGCGAGCGGTCGTGACCCACCGGGTCGTCTCCGTGGCTCTCGGAGCCGACGGTGAGCGCCGCTTCATCACGCAGGGCGACGCCAACTCGAGCGTCGACCGAACGCCGGTCATGCCGGTGCAGATCAAGGGAACCCTCTGGTACGCCGTCCCCAAGCTGGGATGGATGAGCAACGCGATCGGACAGGACCGGCGCAACGCCGCGGTCTACGTCGTCGCCGGGGGACTGGGATTGTACGCCGCCTGGATGCTGGGCGGGGCACTCCGAGAACGGTTCAGACGTGCTCGACCCACGGACGAGGAGGCGAGGCAATGAGGCGGCTCCTGACGACCGCCCTCGCGCTCGGCCTCGCGTTCGCGGGCATCTCGCCCGCAGCGGCTGACGACGGGATCGGCCTGAGCACGGACGGTACGCAATGGGCCGACACCATCAGCGAGCCCCTCTTCGATCAGGATGCCGTCTGGGTCCCCGGTGACAAGCGCACCGTCTCGTTCCACGTCCGCAACCAGGAGAGCTCGGACGCCGAGCTGACGGCCTCGGTGAGTAGCGACGACACCGACCGGCTCCTGGCCGCCGACCATCTCCGTCTGCGCGCGCGGGTGGACGGACGCTGGTTCGTCCTGCGCAACGGTGTCTCGTCGCCGGAGCTCACAGCGGCGAGCATCAGTCCGGGCAGCGCCGTGCGCGTCGACCTGGAGGCGGCCTTCGACCCAGCCTCGTCCAACGCCTCGCAGGCCTCTTCGCTGGACTTCGTGATCGAGGTCCGGCTGGCCGAGGCCGTGGAGGGCACGGATCCGGGACCCGGTGAGGAGTCGCCCACCGACCGTCCGACCGACAACTCGGACGACAGCGCGAACGAGGACCCGACTGCGGCTCCGGCGGACTCGAACGACTCCGACGGATCCGGTGCCGGCGTCCGCGACGACGCGAGCGACTTGGCGCGCACGGGGTCGGACACCCCAGCCATACTGATCTGGACGGCCATCCTCGCCATCACCGCCGGTGCCGCGTTCATCGCGGCCGGGCGGCGCGAAAGGGAAGACGAACCATGCGTGACACCGCGATGACCAGCCACGACGGTCGCCTGCGCTCGACGTGGCGAGTGGTGGCCTCGGTCCCGGTTCGGCTGCTGCTGTCGCTCGGCCTGGTCCTGGGGTTCGCTGCCGTGGGCACCACGGCGTACTGGGCCGACACCGCCACCTTCACCACGGGCAAGATCGAGGCCGGCAGTCTGGACCTCCAGCTCGGCGGACGTGACCCGGTCACGGGTGAGATCCGGTGGGAGGCCGTCGGACTCAACCAGTCGTGGACGTACTCCGTCATGCAGCTCGACAACGTCTCGCCCGGCGAGTCCGTGAGCATGGAGCTGCACATGCGCAACGTCGGCACGACGCCGCTGACCTTCACTGCGGTCGGGACGTCGACGACCAACGACATGAACCCGCACCTCTCGGCCACGACCATGCTGGGTGGCACGGCCAACAACGTCGGCACCCGCGAGGCCGTGAACCGCACCGGTACGTGCACCGGCGGCACGCCGTGGTGGACCAACCACGTGCTCTCGACCACGGGACAGCCGGTCACGCCGAACAACACCCCGATCCGGATGAACGCCAACGAGTCGATCCGCGTCTGCATGCTGGCCGGTCTGTCGTCCGCCGCGCCCAACTCCTTCCAGGGGACGTCCACGACCATCCGGGTCGTCATCTCGGCCAAGCAGGTCGGGGCGCCATGAGGCAGCGGCTGCTTCGTGTGCTGCGCACCGGCGGCAACGTCCTGCTGTGGGTGACGGCATTCCTGGGCGCGATGTCGCTCGTCCTCGGACTCGCCACCGTGGTCGCCGGCGTCCAGCCGCTCATCTTCCGTTCGAGCTCGATGGAGCCCGCGATCCACGCGGGCGCGCTCGGCCTGGCCAAGACGGTCGATGCCGGCGACGTGGCCGTCGGGGACGTGATCTCCGTCGAGAGCGCCAGCGGCGTTCGCGTGACGCACCGGGTCGTCGAGGTCGAGAAGGCCGGCGAGCAGATCAGCTTCACCCTCCGCGGCGACGCCAACGCGCAGCCCGACAGTCAGCCGTACCTGGCCACCGAGGTCGACCGCGTGTTCCTCGACGTCCCGTACCTCGGGTACGTGGCCAACGCGATGGCGACACCGTGGGCGCTCTTCGCGGCCGGGATCATCGTGGCGCTGCTGGCGGTCCGGCTGTGGCAGCGCGCCGGGCGGGAGACCCGGTCCGCGATGGGCACCGGTGCAGCCGGGGTGGCGGCCGTCGGCATCGCGATGGCCGGTCTCGTGCCGATTCCCCGGACCGAGGCCTACTTCACCGACGGCTCCACGTTCGAGGCCGGGCAGATCCACTCCCACCAGGTGCGCATCTTCGACTGGGGCTCTCCCGTGTGCACGAACGACGCGG
This sequence comes from Aeromicrobium phoceense, assembly GCF_013868155.1. Classification (NCBI taxonomy): domain Bacteria; kingdom Bacillati; phylum Actinomycetota; class Actinomycetes; order Propionibacteriales; family Nocardioidaceae; genus Aeromicrobium; species Aeromicrobium phoceense. Next base: position 2,592,748 of record NZ_JACEOG010000001.1, on the reverse strand, counting down.
GTGGCACCTCGATCACGCTGCGCACACTCGTGGCGTCGCAGCGCTACAACCAGATTTGGTACGTGGCGCCGGCCGGCGGACAGCTTCCTGCCACACCCTTCCGACGGGTCTCGCCGACCGGCGTGCCGGACAGCGTCGTGACCACCCAGATCAGGCGCGCCGACATCGGCGGCTCCTCGTTGGCCCCCGGCAACTACGAGCTCACGGGCCGCTCCGAGCTCAAGGGCACGGCGACGTCCCCGTGGCTCTCCAACGCCACGCGCACCGCGAACGTCTCGCTCACCGGGACCACGGACCTGCAGTGCGGAAGCGTCAACCTGCCGCCCGCGATCACGTTCACGACACCGCAGGACTCCACGACCTTCGCCTCGCCCTCGGCGGCCCAGTCCACCACCTTGGCGCAGTGCGGCCGCCGGTCGCCGTGCGGAACGGCCGCGGACAGCGACGGGATCTACCGCGTGGAGTACCGGCTCCAGCGCGTCAACTTCCTGCTCACCCGGTGCTGGGACACCACCTTCGGCTGGCCGGTGTTCAGCGGGTGCGGAACGTGGCACCAGGCGGACGTCACCCCCACGCTGCCCACCTCGACGGCGAGTCCGGTCACCTGGCGCGTCCCGCTGACGAACCTGGGGACATCGCCGTTCGCCGAGGCCGGCACGTACACCCTCTACCTGAGGGTCTACGACAACTCGTCGAGCAGGGTGATCACCGAGCGGACGATCCGGTTCACGATCAACTGATGGCGCCGCGCACTAGACTCTCGGGGTGACTTCGATCGGCGTCTTCGCGCTCCAGGGCGACGTGCGCGAGCACCTTGCGGCCCTCGAGCGACTCGGTGTCGAGGCGTTCACCGTCCGTCGCCCGGCCGAGCTGGCGCGGTGCGACGGGCTCATCGTGCCCGGCGGCGAGTCGACCACGATGTACAAGCTGGCCCGCACCTTCGAGCTGCTCGAGCCGCTGCGCCAGCGCGTGAAGGAGGGCATGCCGACCTTCGGGACGTGTGCCGGGATGATCATGCTGGCCGACCGGATCCGCGACGGGGCGCCCGGCCAGGAGACGATCGGCGGCCTGGACGTCACGGTCCGTCGCAACGCCTTCGGCCGCCAGGTCGACTCGTTCGAGGTCGACCTCGACCTGGAGGGCGTGGACCGCTCGGTGCACGCGGTCTTCATCCGCGCGCCGTGGGTGGAGGAGATCGGCCCCGGGGTCGAGGTGCTTGCCGAGGTCCCCTCGGGGGAGGCCGCCGGTAGAATCGTCGCGGTGCGGCAGGGGCCGCTCATGGCGACGTCCTTCCACCCCGAGGTCGGGGACGACGACCGTGTGCACGGACTCTTCGTTGACCTCGTGAAGCAGAGCTAGGACTACGCAAAGGAACGTCATGTCGGGCCACTCCAAATGGGCAACCACCAAGCACAAGAAGGCCGCGATCGATGCCAAGCGCGGCAAGCTGTTCGCCAAGCTGATCAAGAACATCGAGGTCGCGGCGCGCACGGGTGGCCCTGACCCCGAGGGCAACCCCACGCTCTACGACGCGATCCAGAAGGCGAAGAAGCAGTCGGTCCCCAACGACAACATCGACCGCGCGGTCAAGCGCGGCGGTGGCGCCGACGGCGGGGGAGTCGACTACACCACGATCATGTACGAGGGCTACGGCCCGAACGGTGTCGCGTTCCTCATCGAGTGCCTCACCGACAACAAGAACCGCGCCGCGATGGAGGTCCGCACCGCGATGACCCGCAACGGCGGCACGATGGCCGACCCGGGCTCGGTGTCCTACATGTTCAGCCGCAAGGGCATCATCATCGTCCCCGCCGAGCAGGAGGGCGGCCCGACGAACGAGGACGACGTGCTGATGGCCGTGCTCGACGCGGGTGCCGAGGAGGTCAACGACCACGACGGCAGCTTCGAGGTGCTGTGCGAGCCGGGCGACCTCGTCGCCGTCCGCACCGCGCTGCAGGAGGCGGGCCTGGACTACGACTCGGCCGACGCCTCGTTCGTGCCCAGCGTGCACGTCGAGGTCGACGCCGAGGGTGCCGCGAAGGTCGTCCGGCTCATCGACGCCCTCGAGGACAGCGACGACGTGCAGAACGTGTTCGCCAACTTCGACGCGCCCGACGAGGTCATGGCCGACCTCTGAGCCGGCCTCGGCCATGATGTGGCCATGGACCGACGCGTGCGCACTCCCGGCGGAGTCGGCTGGAGCGTCCGCGTCGGTCGCCCTGCGCTGCGCGGCTCCGAGGGGGACCTCGTCGTCGGCGGCGCCCCGGCGGCGGGCGGCTTCGCGCCGCTGCTCGTCGTGGTGGGGCTGATCCTGCTCGCGGTGCTGGCCCCGGTGCTCGTCAAGAGCGACCGGGCGTGGGCCCTGGCGTTCGTCCCGGTGCTGCTGGCCGCGGACTGGCTGCTGCTCGCGCGCTACCCGGTGGAGCTGCGCCGCGACGGCTCCGACCTGCCGCTGCACCGCACCCTCGTCGCCGGACGCGTGAACGCCCGCCGCGTCGCCGCCGAGCTCGCCGACGAGATCTCCCGCACGCCCGACGGGAAGCTCACGGGCTGACCGCCGATCCGACGAACTGGGCGGCGTGCCTCCACGGACGCGTCGCCGCCACCGCCTAGAGTGTCGAACATGCGTTCCCTTCGCGTCCTGGGCGTCGACCCCGGCCTGACCCGGTGCGGCGTCGGCATCGTCGAGGGGTTCGTGGGCCGACCGCTGGACCTGGTCGACGTCGGCGTCGTCCGCACCCCGAGCGACCTCGACCTCGCGAAGCGGCTGCTGCGACTCGAGCGCGCCCTCGACGAGATCGTCGTGCGGCAGCGACCCGACGTGGTCGCAGTCGAGCGGGTGTTCAGCCAGCACAACGTGCGCACCGTGATGGGCACCGCCCAGGCCAGCGGGATCGCGATGCTCGTGGCCGCGCGCCACGGGATCCCCGTCCAGCTCCACACGCCGTCGGAGGTCAAGGCCGCCGTCACCGGCAGCGGCCGCGCCGACAAGGCGCAGGTCGCGGCGATGGTCACCCGGCTGCTGCGCCTCGACGCGCCGCCGAAGCCCGCGGACGCCGCCGACGCCCTCGCCCTCGCGATCTGCCACATCTGGCGGGGCGCCGCCCAGAACCGACTCGCCGCCGCCGTCGCTGCCGCCGGAGCGGCCCGATGATCGCCCACGTGCGCGGCGCCGTCGCCGCGGTCTCGCTCAACTCCGCCGTCCTCGACCTGCAAGGCGTCGGCTACCACGTGATGTGCACGCCCTCCACGATCGCCGACCTGCGCCTGGGCCAGGAGGCCACGCTGTGGACCTCGATGGTCGTGCGCGAGGACTCGATGACGCTCTACGGCTTCGCGAACGCCGAGGAGCGCGACATGTTCGAGCTCGTGCAGACCGCCAGCGGCGTGGGTCCGAAGGTCGCCCAGGCGATGCTCGCGGTGCTCCCGCCCGAGCGGCTGCGCACCGCGATCGCCTCGTCGGACCACGCGACCCTCACGAAGGTGCCCGGGATCGGCCGCAAGGGAGCCGAGCGGATCGTGGTGGAGCTGAAGGACCGGGTCGGCGCCGTCGCCTCGTCCGCCGTCTCGACGGCCGGTCCCGCGTGGCGCGACCAGGTGCACGAGGCGCTCGTCGGGCTGGGCTGGTCGGCCAAGGACGCGGACGCCGCGATCGACCGGGTGGCCGACGGGGTGGGTCCCGACCCCGACATCTCGGCGATCCTGCGCGACGCCCTGCGATCGATGGACCGAGGCCGGTGAGCATGGACGAGTACGACGACTTCGAGTCGATCGTGGCCGAGGCCGCGTCGCCGCAGGAGAGCGCGTTCGAGCAGGCCCTGAGGCCGCGCACCCTCGACGAGCTGGTCGGTCAGGAGCGGGTCCGTGAGCAGCTTGCACTCGTGCTCGATGCCGCAGTGGCGCGCGAACGCACCCCCGACCACGTCCTGCTGTCGGGCCCGCCCGGACTGGGCAAGACCACGATCGCGATGATCATCGCGAACCAGCTCGCGGCACCGCTGCGCCTCACCAGCGGCCCGGCGATCCAGCACGCGGGCGACCTCGCGGCGATCCTCTCCGGCGTCAACGAGGGCGACGTGCTCTTCATCGACGAGATCCACCGGATGTCGCGGCCCGCCGAGGAGCTGCTCTACATGGCGATGGAGGACTTCCGGGTCGACGTCGTCGTCGGCAAGGGTCCGGGCGCCACCGCCATCCCGCTGCAGATCCCGCCGTTCACCGTCGTCGGCGCCACCACCCGCGCCGGTCTGCTGCCCGGCCCGCTGCGCGACCGGTTCGGCTTCACGGCCCAGCTCGACTACTACGAGCCGTCCGACCTCGACCGCATCGTGCGGCGCTCCGCCGATCTGCTCGACCTGCAGGTCAGCGCCGAGGCGTCCGCGGAGATCGGCTCCCGGTCCCGCGGCACCCCACGCATCGCCAACCGCCTGCTGCGGCGCGTCCGCGACTACGCGGAGGTCCGCGCCGACGGCGCCGTCGACCACGCGATCGCGCAGGCCGCCCTCGACCTGTACGAGGTCGACGACCTCGGCCTCGACCGGCTCGACCGCGCGGTGCTCGACGCCCTGTGCCGCAACTTCGGCGGGGGACCGGTCGGCATCGCCACGCTGGCGGTCGCGGTGTCGGAGGAGCGCGAGACGGTGGAGGAGCTGGCCGAGCCCTTCCTGGTGCGGCTGGGCTTCCTGGCCCGCACGCCCCGTGGGCGGATCGCCACCCCGGCGGCCTGGCGACACCTCGGCCTGACGCCCCCGGCCGGGGTCGATGCCGGGCAGCTGCCCTTCGACTCCGCCGACTAGACTCCATCCGGTGACCTTCGCTGACTTCCTGCCCCTGATCCTGCTGGCCCTGGTCTTCTTCCTGCTGATCATCCGTCCCATGCGGGAACGGCAGAAGCAGTACTCGGCGCTGCGCCAGATGCAGTCGGCGCTGAAGCCCGGTGCCCACGTGATGATCAGCAGCGGCATCCACGGCACCATCTCGACGATCGACGACGAGACCGTCGGCCTGGAGATCGCGCCCGGCGTGGTCATCACCGTGGCGCGCGCGGCCGTCGCCGAGGTCGTCGCGCCCGACGTGATCGACCCCGAAGCATGAGCGACTTCCCGGACGCCGCCGCGCGGCTCATCCGCGCCATCGACGACTGGCCCGAGGCCGGCGTCACGTTCCGCGACATCACGCCGCTGCTCTCCGATCCGCAGGGGCTGGCAGCCACCGTCTCCGCACTGGTCGACGCGGCCAGGGCCTTCGGGCCGCTCGACGTCGTGGCCGGCGTCGAGGCGCGCGGCTTCCTGCTCGCGCCGCTGATCGCCGAGGCGCTGGGCATCGGCCTGGTGCCCGTCCGCAAGGCCGGCAAGCTGCCCGCGCGCACCCTCTCGGAGTCCTACTCGCTCGAGTACGGCGACGCCGTCGTCGAGATCCACGCCGACGCCGTCCCCGAGGGCGCCCGCGTGCTCGTCGTGGACGACGTCCTCGCCACCGGGGGAACGCTCGCCGCCGCCGGCCGTCTGTTCGAGCGCGCCGGCGCCGTCGTCGCCGGCAACCTCGTCCTCATCGAACTGCCCGCCCTCGAGGGTCGCGCCGTGCTCGGCGACGTCCCCCTGACCGCACTCCTGGAGTACTGATGAGCCAGCGCACCGTCCGCATCGTCGCCATCATCGCCATTGCCGCGCTCGTCCTGGGCGTGCTGGCCTCGGTGTTCACCGGCGCCCTCTGAAGCGCCCTCCGTAGGATGGACTGAAGGAGGCACGCGTGGCTGAGCGCATCGATGGACCATCGACGAAGGCTGCCGAGACCAGGACCCCGGACTCGGCACGCACCTCCGCGCGCGTGCGCAGCCGGCTGGCCCGCATCGGCGGCAAGTCCACCGGCGGTGGCAACCCGGTCCTCGACCCGCTGATCAAGGTCTACCGCGACACCCATCCCAAGGGCGACGTCTCGTCGATCGAGAAGGCCTACGAGGTCGCCGCGGCGATGCACGAGGGCCAGAAGCGCAAGAGCGGCGACCCGTACATCACGCACCCGCTGGCCGTCGCCACGATCCTCGCCGAGCTCGGCATGACGGCGCCCACCCTGTGCGCGGCCCTGCTGCACGACACCGTCGAGGACACCTCCTACACGATCGAGCAGCTGCGCAAGGACTTCGGCGACGAGGTCGTCCACCTCGTCGACGGCGTCACCAAGCTCGACAAGGTCAAGTACGGCGACTCCGCCCAGTCCGAGACGATCCGTAAGATGGTCGTCGCGATGGCGCGCGACATCCGCGTGCTCGTCATCAAGCTGGCCGACCGCCTGCACAACATGCGCACCCTGCGCTACCTGCGCCAGGACAAGCAGGAGCGCATCGCCCGCGAGACCATCGAGATCTTCGCGCCCCTGGCCCATCGCCTGGGCATGAACACGATCAAGTGGGAGCTGGAGGACCTCGCGTTCGCCACCCTGCACCCCAAGGTCTACGACGAGATCGTGCGGCTCGTCGCCGAGCGCGCGCCGTCGCGCGAGGCGTTCCTGGAGCGCGTCATCCGCGACGTGAACTCCGACCTCGGCCACGCCAAGATCAAGGCGAAGGTCACCGGCCGACCGAAGCACTACTTCTCGATCTACCAGAAGATGCTCGTGCGCGGCCGCGACTTCTCCGACATCTTCGACCTCGTCGGCGTGCGCATCCTGGTGGACGACGTCGCCGACTGCTACGCCGTGCTGGGCGTCCTGCACGCCCGGTGGAACCCCATCCCGGGCCGCTTCAAGGACTACATCAGTGTCCCGAAGTTCAACATGTACCAGTCGCTGCACACCACGGTGATCGGCCCGCAGGGCAAGCCCGTGGAGCTGCAGCTGCGCACGTACGCCATGCACCGCCGCGCGGAGTTCGGCGTCGCGGCCCACTGGAAGTACAAGGCCGAGTCGCTCGCGGCCGTGGGCGGGAAGGCCAGCAAGGACGGGCCCGGCGGCAACGAGATGATGTGGCTGCGCGAGCTGGTCGACTGGCAGTCCGAGACCGAGGACTCCAGCGACTTCCTGGACTCGCTGCGCTTCGAGATGCAGAACGCCGGCGTCTACGCCTACACGCCGCGCGGTGACCTGATCCAGCTGCCGGCCCACGCCACGCCGGTCGACTTCGCCTACGGCGTGCACACCGAGGTCGGTCACGCGTGCGTCGGCGCCCGCGTGAACGGCCGCCTGGTGTCCCTGGAGTCCGAGCTCGAGAGCGGCGACGTGGTGGAGATCTTCACGTCGAAGTCGCCCACCGCGGCCCCGAGCCGCGACTGGCTCGACTTCGTCAAGAGCCCCCGCGCGCGCAACAAGATCCGGCAGTGGTTCACGAAGGAGCGCCGCGAGGAGGCCATCGACCACGGCAAGGACCTCATCGCGAAGCAGATGCGCAAGGAGGGTCTGCCGATGCATCGCCTGTTCCGGCAGGCGAACCTCGACACGGTGGCCAAGGAGATGGGCCACGCCGACATCTCCGCGCTCTACGCCGCGGTGGGGGAGAGCAACGTCGGCGCGCAGGGCGTGGTCGACCGCGTCATCGACCTCGCCGGTGGTCGCGAGGGAGCCGAGGAGGAGGCCGCCGAGGCCACGGCGATGCCGCTGCGCTCCAGCCGGCCGTCCACGGCTCGCGGCGACGCCGGTGTCGAGGTGGTCGGTGTCTCGGGCGACGTCATGGTGAAGCTTGCGCGCTGCTGCACGCCCGTGCCTGGTGACAAGATCGAGGGCTTCGTCACGCGCGGCTCCGGCATCTCGGTGCACCGCACCGACTGCGTCAACTTCGTCGAGCTCGCGCACCAGACCGAGCGGGTCGTGCAGGTGCGCTGGGTCGCCAACGCCAAGACCACGTTCCTCGTGGCGATGCAGGTCGAGGGCCTCGACCGTCCGCACCTGCTGTCCGACATCACCAAGGTGATCTCCGACCAGCACGTCAACATCCTGTCGGCCACGCTCAGCACCGGCCGCGACCGCGTTGCCAAGAGCCGCTTCACCTTCGAGATGGCCGACGCCAAGCACCTCGGCGCCGTCCTGAAGGCCGTCGGCGGCGTCCAGGGCGTCTTCGACGCCTACCGCGTCACCCAGTAGGCCCTCCAGCGTCGAGACACGTGATCTCGATACACCGTCTCGCTTCGCTCGCCGGCACTCGATCACCGGCTGCCCGGTGATCGAGTAGCTCGCGAGCGCCAGCGAGCGGCGTATCGAGATCACCTGTGGACGAGAGCGGTTCACCCAGAGATCTCCGCCACGCTGAGCGGATGGCTCACGTCTACATCCTCCGGTGCTCCGACGGCTCCTATTACGTCGGCAGCACACGCCACCTCGCTGGACGCCTCCGCCAGCACCAGACCGGCACGGGCGCGGAGTACACGAGGCACCGGCTCCCGGTCGAGCTCCTGTGGTCCCACGAGTTCGCATCAGTGGTCGATGCGTTCGCGGCGGAGAAGAAGATCCAGGGGTGGTCTCGAGCCAAGCGCGAGGCGCTCATGCGCGGCGACCTCCACCTCTTGCCCGGGCTGGCGAAGAAGCGAAATTGGCGCCGGGACGCATGATCTCGATACGCGGGCTCGTTCCTCGCCCCGCTACTCGATCACCGAGGAACCGGTGATCGAGTAGCTCGCGAGCGCAGCGAGCGGCGTATCGAGATCAGCCGAAGTCGGAGGCGGTGCGGCGGGCGATCTCGAGGAACGCCTGGCGCGACTCGAGGTTCTCGCGCAGGCTCTTGACCTTCTTGGCGTCGCCGGCCGCCTCGGCCTTGGCGATGTCGGCCTCGATGCCGGCGATGGCGTCCTCGAGCTTGGTGATCATGTCGTCCGCGCGGGCCGACTTCTCGGGGTCGGTGCGCTTCCACTCCTGGTCACCGGCGTCGCGGATCGCCTTCTCGACGGCGCGGATGCGGCCCTCGAGCTCCTTGATCTGGTCGCGCGGCACCTTGCCGGCGGCCTCCCAGCGGTCGGCGATGTCGTGCCAGGCACGGCGCGTGGCCTCGAGATCCTTGATCGGCAGCAGCGCCTCGGCCTCGACGAGGATCTCGCGCTTCACCGTGGCGTTCTCGGCGAACTCGGACTCCTGCGCGGCGTTGGCGGCCTCGCGAGCCTGGAAGAAGACGTCCTGCGCCGCGCGGAAGCGCTTCCACAGCTTGTCCTCGACGTTGCGCGGAGCGGAGCCGGCAGCCTTCCAGCGCTGCATGAGGTCGCGGTAGGCGCCCGAGGTGGCGCCCCAGTCGGTGGAGCCGGAGAGGGCCTCGGCCTCCTCGATCAGCTTCTCCTTGATCTTCTTCGCCTCGTCACGGCGCACGCTCTGCTCACCGAAGTGGGCCTTGCGCTTCTTCGTGTAGGCGGTGCGAGCGGTGGAGAACCGGTGCCACAGCTCGTCGTCGGCCGACTTGCTGAGGCGGGGGAGCGCCTTCCACTCGTCGAGCAGGGCGCGCAGCCGGTCGGCGCCGTTGCGCCAGTCCTGGCCCGCGCCGATCTTCTCGGCCTCGGCGACGATGCGGGTCTTGGCCTCGGTGGCCTCGGCGGTGCGCTGCTCGCGCTCGGCCTTGCGCTTGGCGCGGAGCTCGCCGAGGGCCGGCTCGACCTTGTCGAGACGCGCCGACAGCGACGCGAGGTCGCCGATCGCCTGTGCGTCGACGAGCTGCTCGCGGATCGTGGCGACGGCCTTGGTCGCGTCGTCGGGCGACACGGTTCCGGCCTCGATGCGCTTCTCCAGCAGGTCGACCTCGGTCTCGAGGTTGTCGAAGCGCCGGGTGTAGAACGCGAGCGCCTCAGCGGCGTCGCCTCCGGTGACCCATTGCCCGATCAGACGTTCGCCATCGCCCTCTTTGACGTAGACGTTGCCGTCCGCGTCGACGCGGCCCCAATCACTCATGGCGGTCAGTCTAGGAGGTTCGCGGCGTCAGGTCCTCCTCGCGTACCCTGACGGACGTGCTTCTCACCGCCTTCCCCGCCGGACCACTGCAGGCGAACTGCTATTTCGTCGCCTCCGGCCCGGGTTCCCCGTGCGCGATCGTCGACCCGGGCATGCAGTCCGCAGAGGGCGTGCGCGCCGTCGTGGCCGAGCACGACCTGACCCCCGCCGCCGTCCTGGTGACGCACGGCCATTTCGACCACATGTGGGACGCGGCGCGGGTCGCCGACGAGTACGGCTGCCCGCTCTGGATCCACCCGGCCGACCGGCACCTGCTGGCCGACCCGATGGCCGCGATCTCGGGCGAGTCGGCGGCGATGCTGCGCCAGCAGCTCGGGGAGATCGACGAGTCGCAGTTCTCCGAGCCGGCCGAGGTCCGCGACGCAGTCGACGGCGCCACGATCCAGGTCGGCGACCTGACGCTCACCGTCGACCACTGCCCGGGCCACACGCCGGGCACCGTGGCCTACCGCGTCGACTACACCGGTGACGAGCCCGTCTCGCAGATCATGTTCTCCGGTGACTTCCTGTTCTTCGGCTCGATCGGTCGGACCGACCTCGTCGGCGGCGTCCACGCCGAGATGCTGCGCAGCCTGCAGACCAAGGTGCTGACGCTGCCCGACGACGTCGTCGTGCTGCCCGGCCACGGCCAGCAGACCTCGATCGGCCGCGAGAAGGCCACGAACCCCTTCCTGCTGGAGCTGACCGCATGATCGAGCGCCAGCGAGATCCAATCAGGCACCTCATGGCGGCGCTTCCGTACTGTGCTTCTTCGACGGAGGTGGCGCCGTGAGCAAGCTGTCGGGCTTCCCCGAGTTCCTGCCGGCGGAGCGCAGCGTCGAGCTGGCGGTGTTCGACCACCTGGCCCGCGTCTTCGAGCTGCACGGCTTCGCCAACATCGAGACGCGAGCGGTCGAGCCGCTCGAGACGCTGCTGCGCAAGGGCGAGATCGACAAGGAGGTCTACGCCGTCCGCCGCCTGCACGCCGACGAGTCGGAGGCCTCCGAGCTGGCCCTGCACTACGACCTCACCGTGCCGTTCGCGCGCTACGTGGTGGAGAACGCCGGTCACCTGCAGTTCCCGTTCCGCCGCTACCAGATCCAGAAGGTCTGGCGCGGCGAGCGCCCCCAGGCCGGCCGGTTCCGCGAGTTCACCCAGGCGGACATCGACATCGTCGGCGACGGCGCGCTGCCGTTCCACTTCGACGTCGAGGTCGCGCGGGTCATGGCCGAGGCGCTGGCCGGGCTGCCGATCCCGGGCCTCTCGCTGACGCTCCAGGTCAGCAACCGCAAGGTGCTCGAGGGCTTCTACCTGGGCCTGGGCATCGAGAGGCCCACCGCCGTGATGCAGGTGATCGACAAGCTCGACAAGCTGTCGGCCGACAAGATCGCCGACCTGCTCGGCGAGCAGGGGCTCACCGAGGCCCAGGCCACGTCGTGCCTCGCGCTGGCCGAGATCGTCACCACCGACACGTCGTTCGTCCAGCAGGTCCGCGACCTCGGCGTCGAGCACCCGCTGCTCGACGAGGGACTCGCCGAGCTGGAGGCCGTCGTGGCGGGGTGTGCCACCGTCGAGGGCGTGACCGTCACCGCCGACCTGCGCATCGCGCGCGGCCTGGACTACTACACCGGCACGGTGTTCGAGACCCGCGTCGCCGAGCACCCGGGCCTCGGCTCGATCTGCTCCGGCGGCCGCTACGACGAGCTCGCCAGCGACGGCAAGCGCACGTACCCGGGCGTGGGCCTGTCGATCGGCGTCTCGCGCCTGCTCTCGACGCTGACCACGAGTGGCGTCACCGCGTCGCGCTCCGTTCCGTCGGCCGTCCTCGTGGCGGTCAACGACGAGGACTCGCGTCCCGGCAGCGACGCCATCGCCCAGCGCCTGCGCGCCCGTGGCATCGCCTGCGAAGTGGCCCCCGCGGCCCAGAAGTTCGGCAAGCAGATCCGCGTCGCCGAGCGCCGTGGCATCCCCTTCGTCTGGTTCGTCACGCAGGACGGCGACCAGGTGAAGGACATCAGAACCGGCGAGCAGGTGTCGGCCGATCCCGACGCCTGGACGCCCCCCGAGACCGACCTGCGACCGCAGGTGACCCACAAGGAGACGACAGCGTGATCCGCACCCATGACGCCGGAACCCTGACGGCCGCGAACATCGGCGAGAGCGTCACCCTCGCCGGTTGGGTCGCCCGCCGCCGCGACCACGGCGGAGTCGCCTTCATCGACCTGCGCGAGGCCAGCGGCGTCGCCCAGGTCGTCGTCCGCGAGGACGTCGCCCACCAGCTGCGCAGCGAGTTCTGCCTCAAGGTCACCGGTACGGTCCAGCGCCGTCCCGAGGGCAACGAGAACGCCGCGATCGCCACGGGCGAGATCGAGGTCATCGCCGACGACGTCGAGATCCTGTCGCGGTCCGAGCCGCTGCCGTTCCCCATCGACGAGCACGTTGAGGTGGGGGAGGAGGCGCGCCTCAAGCACCGCTACCTCGACCTGCGCCGGCCGGCCCCGGCCCACGCGATGCGGCTGCGCTCGAAGGTCAACGCCGCCGCCCGCGCCGTCCTGGACCGCCACGACTTCGTCGAGGTGGAGACGCCCACGCTGACCCGTTCCACGCCCGAGGGCGCGCGCGACTTCCTCGTGCCGGCACGCCTGCGTCCCGGCAGCTGGTACGCGCTGCCGCAGAGCCCCCAGCTGTTCAAGCAGCTGCTCATGGTGGGCGGCCTCGAGCGGTACTACCAGATCGCGCGCTGCTACCGCGACGAGGACTTCCGTGCCGACCGCCAGCCCGAGTTCACCCAGCTCGACATCGAGATGAGCTTCGTCGAGCCCGATGACGTGATGGCGCTGGCCGAGGAGATCTACGTCGCGCTGTGGAAGCTGATCGACGTCGACCTGCCCACGCCGTTCCCGCGAATCACGTACGCCGACGCGATGAGCAAGTACGGCTCCGACAAGCCCGACCTGCGCTTCGACCTCGAGCTGGTCGAGCTGACCGACTACTTCAAGGACACGCCGTTCCGCGTGTTCCAGGCGCCCTACGTCGGCGCGGTCGTGCACCCCGGCGGTGCCTCGCAGGCCCGCCGCACGCTCGACGGCTGGCAGGAGTGGGCGAAGCAGCGCGGCGCCCGCGGTCTGGCCTACGTGCTCGTGCAGGAGGACGGGTCCCTCACCGGTCCCGTCGCGAAGAACCTTTCCGACGCCGAGCGTGACGGCCTCGTGGAGGCCGCCGGCGCGAAGCCCGGCGACGCCGTCTACTTCTCGGCCGGCCCGGTCAAGAGCTCGCGCCAGCTGCTCGGTGCCGCGCGCATCGAGATCGCGAAGCGCGAGAACCTCATTGACGAGTCGAAGTGGGCCTTCGCGTTCGTCGTCGACTGGCCGATGTTCGAGTCGGTCAGCGAGCTCGACTCCGGCGACGTCGCGGTCGGCGGCGGCGAGTGGACCGCGGTCCACCACGCCTTCACGGCGCCTCAGGACCCCGAGACCCTCGCCACGCCCGGCGACTCGCTGGCGCAGGCCTACGACATCGTCTGCAACGGCAACGAGGTCGGCGGCGGCTCCATCCGTATCCATCGCGAGGACGTGCAGAAGCGCGTCTTCGAGATCATGGGCATCGGCGCCGAGGAGGCGCAGGAGAAGTTCGGCTTCCTGCTCGAGGCGTTCAAGTACGGCGCCCCGCCGCACGGCGGCATCGCGTTCGGCTGGGACCGCACGGTCGCGCTGCTCGCCGGCGCCGACTCGATCCGCGAGGTCATCGCGTTCCCGAAGTCCGGTGGCGGCTACGACCCGCTGACCGCGGCTCCGGCCCGGATCACGCCGGAGCAGCGCGCCGAGGCCGGCGTCGACGCCGAGCCCGACGAAGGCGACGACGCCGAGTGAGTCGCTGGCTGCCTGCGGGGGAGGACCCGCGCACCGAGGGCGAGCCGGTCGGTGAGAAGGCCACGTACCTGGAGTACCTGGCCAACCACCGCCTGACGCTGCAGCTCAAGTGCGCGGGCCTCTCGCCCGAGCAGCTGGCGCACCGCAGCGTGCCGCCGAGCACGCTGTCGCTGCTCGGCCTGGTGCGCCACATGGCGTACGTCGAGCACACGTGGTTCGTCCGCGTGGCGCAGCAGTCGCCGGAGGAGCCGCTGTTCCTCAAGGCCCACGACAGCGACGCGGACTTCAACGGCGCGGTCGGCACGCAGGAGTGCGTGGACGAGGCGTTCGAGGCCCTGCGCGCGCAGATCGCCCGGGCCGAGGCGTGGCTCGAGGGCATCGACGAGGCCGACTTCGGCCGCGAGCTGCCCCACCACCGCGCCGGCACCGTCGCGATCCGTGACCTGCTCGTGCACATGATCGAGGAGTACGCCCGCCACAACGGCCACGCCGACCTCCTGCGCGAGTGCATCGACGGTCGCACCGGGGAATGAGCCGTAGGCTCGTGGGGTGACCGACGGACTCTTCGACCTGCCCGAGGCGCCCGCCTCGGGACGCCGCGACTCCAGCGGATCCCTCGCGGGCAACGTGCACTCGAGCGCCCCGCTCGCGGTGCGGATGCGACCGCAGACCCTCGATGAGCTGGTCGGCCAGCAGCACCTCCTCGCGCCCGGGTCGCCGCTGCGGCGGATGATCGAGGGCAACGCCCCGCTCACCGTCCTGCTCTGGGGCCCGCCCGGCACCGGCAAGACCACGCTCGCGAGCCTCATCAGCCGCCAGGCCGACCGCCGCTTCGTCGAGGTCTCCGCCGTGAGCGCGGGTGTCAAGGAGGTCCGCGAGGTCATCGCCGGAGCCCGCCAGGCGCTCTCGCGGGGCAAGGAGACCGTGCTGTTCGTCGACGAGGTCCACCGCTTCAGCAAGGCGCAGCAGGACGCGCTGCTGCCCGGGGTGGAGAACCGCTGGGTCAGCCTCGTGGCCGCCACCACCGAGAACCCGCACTTCAGCGTGATCTCGCCGTTGCTGAGCCGATCGCTGCTGCTCACCCTCCAGCCGCTCACCGACGACGACATCGCGCTGTTGGTCGACCGCGCGATCGCCGACGAGCGCGGCTACGGCGGCGACATCGCGATCAGCGACGACGCCCGCGACCACCTCGTGCGGCTCGCCGGGGGAGACGGCCGCCGTGTGCTGACCTACCTCGAGGCCGCCGCGGGAGCCGCGTCCGACCAGGGCCACGCCGAGATCACCCTCGACGACGCCGCGCTCGCCGTGGACAAGGCGGCCGTCCGGTACGACCGCCAGGGCGACCAGCACTACGACGTGACGAGCGCGTTCATCAAGTCGATCCGCGGCTCCGACGTGGACGCGGCGCTGCACTACCTCGCCCGCATGATCGAGGCGGGGGAGGACCCCCGATTCATCGCGCGCCGCCTGATGATCCACGCGAGCGAGGACATCGGCATGGCTGATCCCACGGCGCTGCCGCTGGCCACCGCCACGGCCCAGGCGGTCGCCATGATCGGCTTCCCCGAGGCCAGGATCCCGCTGGCACAGGCGGTGATCCACCTCGCCACGGCGCCGAAGTCCAACGCGGTGATCCGCGCGATCGACGCCGCGATGGCCGACGTCCGCGCGGGCAAGATCGGCGCGGTGCCGCCCGCGCTGCGCGACGCCCACTACTCCGGGGCGAAGAAGCTCGGCCACGGGCACGACTACGTCTACGCGCACGACGACCCCCGCGGCGTCGTCCCTCAGCAGTACGCACCCGACGACGTCGACGGCTCCGACTACTACGAGCCGGGCCCTCACGGCGCCGAGGGAGCGATCGCCGAGCGCCTCGCCCGAATCCGCGCCATCGTCCGAGACCGGTAACCTCGTTCCCATGTCCGTGCAGCTCGCGATGCTCGTCGCCACCGCCGTCCTGGCGGTCGTGGCAGTGGTCGCGGCCATGGTCGCGCTGCGAGCGTTGCGCGAAGCGAAGGCACTCGGTGATCGAGTAGCACGCGACGAAGGAGCGGCATATCGAGATCAGCCCGAGGACTCACGCGATCTCGATACATCGCCTCGTGCCTCGGCGACACTCGATCACCGGGCCCCCGAGCCCGAGCCGACCACCGAGGTCGTGCGGGTCGTGGAGGGCCGCGTGATCGTGCAGCCCACCCACGACCAGCTCGTCGCGGCCACGATGACGCGCCCGTCGGTGCGCCTGAACATCCTCGTCGGCGGGATCGCCCACGCGCTGCGCCCCGAGAGCCGCGACCGGATCCTCGGCCTGATGCGCCGCGAGTACCGCGCGAGGAGGCGAGCTCGCCAGCGGGCCGCCCGCGCGGCGGCTCGCGCCACCAACGGTCCGCCCCCGTCGTCCGGCGGCCAGGGCTGGGTGGGCTCATGAGCGCCCGTCTCGCCTGGTTCGTCGCCGGAGCGGCGGCCGGCGTGTACTCCAGCGTCAAGGCCAAGCGAGCGGCCTACCGGCTCTCCATGCCGGGCCTGATCGACCAGGCCGCCGCACTCGGCTCCGGCGTGCGGGCCTTCCGCGCGGAGATGCACGAGGGGATGCACGCCCGCGAGGATCACCTGCGCCACCACCTGCTGGACCACGAACCCCGGCTCGCGCTGACCGAGCCCACCGAACCCCCCGAACCAAAGGACCCCCTCTGATGGAGACCGCTGAGATCCGGCGCCGATTCCTCTCCCACTTCGAGAACGCCGGCCACACGGTCGTGCCCTCGGCCCCCCTGCTGTTCGACGACCCGAACCTGCTGTTCGTCAACGCCGGCATGGTGCCGTTCAAGCCGTACTTCCTCGGCCAGGAGACGCCGCCGTTCGATCGCGCCACGAGCGTGCAGAAGTGCGTGCGCACGCTCGACATCGAAGAGGTCGGCAAGACCACCCGTCACGGCACGTTCTTCCAGATGAACGGCAACTTCAGCTTCGGCGACTACTTCAAGGAAGGCGCCATCACGCTCGCGTGGGAGCTGATCACCAAGTCGGTCGACGACGGCGGCCTGGGCTTCGACCCCGAGAAGATCTGGGTCACGGTGCTGCACACCGACACCGAGGCGCGCGAGCTGTGGAAGAAGGTCGCCGGCCTGCCCGACGAGCGGATCCAGGACCGCGGCCTGCTCGACAACTACTGGCACATGGGCGTCGAGGGCCCGGGCGGCCCGTGCTCGGAGATCTACGTCGACCGCGGCCCCGAGTACGGACCCGACGGCGGCCCCGAGGCCGACGAGGACCGCTTCCTGGAGATCTGGAACCTCGTGTTCATGCAGGAGGAGATCGCCAACGTCACCGCCAAGGACCAGTTCGACGTCATCCAGCCGCTGCCGAAGCAGAACATCGACACCGGCATGGGCCTGGAGCGCGTCGCGTATCTGCTCCAGGGCAAGGAGAACCTCTACGAGATCGACGAGGTCTTCCCCGTCATCGAGCGGGCCGCCGAGCTCACCGGTCGCAGCTACGGCGCCGACCACACCGACGACGTGCGCTTCCGCGTGGTCGCCGATCACGTCCGCAGCAGCCTCATGCTCATCGGCGACGGCGTCACGCCCGGCAACGAGAGCCGTGGCTACGTGCTGCGCCGCCTGCTGCGCCGCGCCGTGCGTTCGATGCGCCTGCTCGGCTACGAGGATCCCGCGCTGCCCCAGCTGCTCCCGGTGAGCATGGAGCGGATGAAGGCGTCCTACCCCGAGCTGGAGACGGACTTCGCCCGGATCAGCCAGATCGCCTACGCCGAGGAGGAGGCGTTCCGCCAGACGCTCGGCAAGGGCACCCAGATCTTCGACGTGGCCGCGGGCGAGACGAAGCAGTCCGGCGGCAGCGTGCTCAGCGGCAGCCAGGCCTTCCAGCTGCACGACACGTACGGCTTCCCCATCGACCTCACGCTGGAGATGGCGCAGGAGCAGGGTCTCTCGGTCGACCAGGAGGGCTTCCGCTCCCTGATGGCCGAGCAGCGGGCGCGGGCCAAGGCCGACGCGAAGTCGAAGAAGGGTCTGCACGCGGACACCACGGTGTACCGCGAGACGATCGACGCGTTCGGACCCACCGACTGGGTGGCGTACACGAACCTCATCACCGAGTCGAAGGTGCTGGCGCTGCTCTCGGGCGGTCAGTCGGTGCCCGTCATCACCGAGGGCCAGGTCGGCGAGGTCGTGCTCGACCGCACCGGCTTCTACGCCGAGTCCGGCGGCCAGAACGCCGACGCCGGCGTCCTGCGCTGGGACGGCGGCCACGCCGAGGTGCTCGACGTCCAGCGGCCCATCCGCGGTCTCGTCGTGCACCAGGTGCGCGTCGTCCAGGGCGAGCTGACCGCGGGCTCCGAGGTCTCGGCCGAGGTCGACCACGAGTGGCGCATCGGCGCCCGCCAGGCGCACTCGGGCACGCACGTCGTGCACGCGGCGCTGCGCGAGGTGCTCGGCCCGACGGCGCTGCAGTCCGGCTCGTACAACCGGCCCGGGTACCTGCGCCTCGACTTCGGCTGGGGCGGCGCGCTCGACCCCGAGCAGTTCCACCAGGTCGAGCAGGTCTCGAACCGGGCGCTGCGCGAGGACCTGCAAGTCTCGCAGCACTGGATGACCCTGCCTGAGGCCAGGGAGTTCGGCGCTCTCGCGCTGTTCGGCGAGACGTACGGCGAGGAGGTGCGCGTCATCGAGATCGGCGGCCCCTGGTCGCGCGAGCTCTGCGGCGGCACCCACGTCGAGCGCTCCAGCCAGATCGGCACCGTCGTGCTGACCTCGGACTCTTCGGTGGGCGCGGGCAACCGTCGCATCGAGGCGCTCACCGGCATCGAGGGCTTCCAGTACCTCGCCCGCGAGCGCGATCTCGTGCTCCAGCTCAGCGACGTGCTGAAGGCCAAGGCCGACGACCTGCCCGCCCGCGTGCAGGACCTCGTGTCCCGCCTGAAGTCCACCGAGAAGGAGCTCGAGAAGTTCCGGACGGCGCAGCTGCAGGCCGGTGCCGGTGACGTCGCGAAGTCGGCGGAGGACATCGACGGCGTCGCGTTCGTCGCGCACCGTGCCGAGGGCGTCGGTGGCGGCGACGTGCGCCAGCTCGCGCTCGACATCCGCGGCCGCCTCGCCGACCGCCCGGCCGTGGTCGTCGTGATCGGCACGGCGGGCGACAAGCCCTCCGCGGTCGTTGCGCTCAACCCGCAGGCCGTCGACCGGGGCCTCTCGGCCCAGCAGCTCATCGCCACCGTCGGCGAGCGGATCGGTGGCCGCGGTGGCGGCAAGGCCGACGTCGCCCAGGGTGGTGGCACCGATCTCGGTGGCATCGATGCGGCCTTCGCCGCCGTCCGGGACGCCCTGCGCGGATGACCTGGCGCAGGGGACGCCGCCTCGGGGTCGATGTCGGCGACGCCCGCATCGGGGTCGCGTCGTGCGACCCCGACGGGCTGATCGCCACGCCGGTCGAGACCGTCAAGGCGGGGGAGGGCTCGATCGCCCGCCTCGTGGCGCTCGTGGACGAGTACGAGGCCCTCGAGGTCGTCGTCGGTCTGCCCCTCGGGATGTCGGGTCGCGAGGGCCCCGCCGCGGTCAAGGTGAGGGCCTACGCGACCGCTCTGGCAGCGGCGCTTCCAGGTGTTTCGGTACGGTTGATCGATGAACGACTCTCGACGGTGGCGGGCCAGGCCCAGCTGCACGCGAGTGGGCGCACGACGAAATCGTCACGATCGGTCATCGACCAGGCGGCTGCCGTGGTGATTCTCCAGTCGGCGATCGACGCCGAGAAGGCGCGCGGAAGCGCGCCCGGCGAAGTGGTCGACGTGGCGACGGAAGGAAACGACGGATGAGCGAGAGTGACGGCGGGCTGGAGATCCTGACCGGCGAGGAGGAGCCCCGACGCAACCGTCCGGGCTCGCGTCGCAAGGAGGAGCCC
This sequence comes from Aeromicrobium phoceense, assembly GCF_013868155.1. Lineage (NCBI taxonomy): Bacteria > Bacillati > Actinomycetota > Actinomycetes > Propionibacteriales > Nocardioidaceae > Aeromicrobium > Aeromicrobium phoceense. Next base: position 2,573,072 of record NZ_JACEOG010000001.1, on the reverse strand, counting down.
CCGGCGAAGAAGAAGTCGGGCCTGAAGAACGTGATCGCCCTGATCGCGGTCATCGCGATCCTGATCGGCGGCTACGTCGTGGTCACCAAGGCCATGGACCGGATGGGCGGCGCCGAGGACTACTCCGGATCCGGCACCGGCACGGCCGAGGTGACCATCCCCTCGGGCGCGAACGGCGTCCAGATCGCCCGGATCCTGGCCGAGCAGGACGTCGTGAAGTCGTCCGAGGCGTTCTACCAGCTGAGCCTCACAGACGCGCGCGCCCAGCAGATCCAGCCCGGCACCTACACGCTGCGCCAGCAGATGTCCGCCGAGGCCGCACTCGCTGCCCTGGTCGACCCGTCGGCCCGCGTCCAGGCGAAGTTCACGGTGCCCGAGGGGGCGCGCGTGGGCCAGATCGTGGAGATCATCTCCAAGAACACCGAGCTCGAGTCGAAGGACCTCGAGGCCGCGCTCGACGACCCCGCCTCGATCGGCCTGCCCGACTACGCCAACGGGAACCCCGAGGGCTACCTGTACCCCGAGACCTACTTCGTCGAGCCGGGTGACGACGCCAAGGCCGTCCTGACCCGCATGGTGCAGCAGACGCTCAAGGTGGCCAAGGACCTCGACATCGGCACCCGGGCGCCCGCGCTGGGCCTGTCCGGCGAGGAGGTCCTCACGGTGGCCAGCATCCTGGAGTACGAGGGCCAGAAGCCCGAGGACTACGCCAAGATCGCCCGCGTGCTCTACAACCGCATCGAGCAGGGCATGCCCCTGCAGCTGGACTCCACCGTGTCCTACGTCAGCGAGCGCAAGGGCGACGTGTGGACCACGGCCGAGGAGCGCGCCAACCCGTCGCTGTACAACACCTACCAGCACCAGGGCCTGCCGCCGGGACCGATCGGCTCGCCGGGCGAGGCCTCGATCGAGGCCGCGCTCAACCCGGCCACCGGTCCGTGGCTGTACTTCTTCGCGAAGAAGGACGGCTCGGTGGTCTACAACGAGGACTTCGGCAAGCACAACTCCGACTGCCAGGCCGAGTACGGCGCCGGTTCGTGCGGCGGCTGACATGAGGTGCGCCGTCGTCGGCTCGCCGATCTCGCACTCGCTGTCGCCGGCGATGCACCGCGCGGCGTACCGCCAGCTCGGCCTCGACTGGAGCTACGGCGCCTTCGACGTGCAGGACGGCGAGCTCACCGAGTTCGTGTCCGAGCACCGCGAGGGCTGGCGCGGCTACTCCGTCACCGCGCCGCTCAAGCGCGAGGCGGCCGGCCTGGCCGCGGAGCGCGACGCCTACGTGGAGGCCCTCGGCGTCGCGAACACCCTCGTCGCCATCGACGGTGGCTGGTCCGCGCACAACACCGACGTGCCCGGAGCGGTGAGCGCGCTGCACGAGATCGGCGTCGGCTCCCTGCGCTCGGTGCGGATCGTCGGTGCCGGCGCCACGGCGGCGTCCATGGCCCTGGCGTGCCGGCGCCTCGGCGCCCGCGAGGTCGAGCTGCGGGTCCGCGACACCGCCCGCGCGGCCTCCACGGCCCGGACCATCGAGGGTCTCGGCCTGGCCGTCACGGTGGTCCCGCTGCACGTCGAGGTGCTCGAGTCGGTCGACCTCCTGGTCAACACGGTCCCGGACGGGTCGCTGGCCGGGCGTGAGCACGGGTTCGTCGGCGCGACGAACGCGGTGTTCGACGCGGTGTACGACCCGTGGCCCACGGCGCTCATGCGGTCGGCCCGGTCCGAGGGCCGCTCGCTGGCCACCGGACTCGACCTGCTGGCGCACCAGGCGGTGCTCCAGGTGAGCCTCATGGCCGGCGACACGGTCGAGCCGGCCGTCCTGGTGACAGCGGCCATGGAGGCGCTCGCCAGCCGTTAGGGTGCACCTCGTGCCCCTCGTCGTGAGTGCCCTGCTGGCCGGTCTGCTGGCGGCGGTCTCCCCGCTGCTGCTCGCGCGGCTCCCCGAGCCGGTGGCGGAGCCCGACGACGACATGCCGCCGAAGATCCCGTACGCCGACCTGGCGGCCGTGCCCAGCCTCGGACTGTGGCTGGCGCTGCCGGCGGCCGCGCTGGGAGCGGTCGCCGCCGCGACGATCTCGGAGCCGAGGCTGCTGCCGGTGTGGATCCCGATCGCGGCCGCCACGCCCGTGCTGGCCTGGGTGGACTGGAAGGTGCACCTGCTGCCGTACCTCATCGTCTCGCGCCTGTACGTCGTCTCGTGGCTGCTGATCGGCGTGAGCGCGCTGTGGATGCAGGACGCGTCGGTGCTGCTGCACGCGTTGATCGGCAACCTCGCGGTGTTCGGCTTCTACTTCCTGCTCGCCGTCCTCGGACCCATGGGATACGGCGACGTCCGGCTGTCGGCCGTGGTCGGCGTCGGGCTGGGCCCCCTGGGTCTGGTGGCCACGTACTACGGCGTGTTCTTCGGCCTGTGCATCGGCGCCCTCGTGGGCCTGGTGCTCGTGCGCGGCCGCATCGGGCAGCGGATCCCCATCGCCTTCGGTCCGTACCTGCTGCTCGGTGCGTTCGCCGCACTCTGGGTCTGACAGAGGCTGGGCGCCGGGGGTCTGAGAGAATCGCCCCATGCTTCGTTGGTTGACTGCCGGTGAGTCACACGGCCCCGCACTCGTCGCGACCCTCGACGGCCTCCCGGCCGGTGTGGAGGTCACGAGCAAGGAGATCCAGGCCGCCCTCGCGCGGCGCCGTCTCGGCTACGGTCGCGGCGCCCGGATGGCCTTCGAGGCCGACGAGCTGGAGATCATCGGCGGCATCCGCCACGGCCGCACCCTCGGCAGCCCGATCGCGATGCGCATCGGCAACAGCGAGTGGCCGAAGTGGGAGCAGGTCATGGCGGCCGACCCGGTCGATCCCGAGACGCTCGCCGGGCTCAAGCGCAACGCGCCGCTGACGCGTCCCCGCCCGGGGCACGCCGACCTCGCGGGCATGCAGAAGTTCGACTTCGACGAGGCCCGGCCGATCCTCGAGCGCGCGAGCGCCCGTGAGACCGCCGCCCGCGTCGCCCTCGGCGAGATCGCCGCGCAGTTCATCGCCCAGACCACGGGTGCCCGGATCGTCAGCCACGTCGTCGAGCTGGGCACCGTCAACGCGCCGGCGGGTGTGCTTCCGAGCCACGCCGACGTCGAACGACTCGACGCCGACCCGCTGCGCTGCTTCGACCCCGAGACGTCGCAGGCGATGGTGGCCGAGGTCGACGCGGCCCACAAGGACGGCGACACCCTGGGCGGCGTCGTCGAGGTCATCGTCGAGGGGCTGCCGCCGGGCCTGGGCTCGCACACGCAGTGGGACCGCCGCCTCGACAGCCGCCTCGCCGCCGCCCTCATGGGCATCCAGGCGATCAAGGGCGTCGAGCTGGGTGACGGCTTCGAGCTGGCGCGCACGCGCGGCTCGCTCGCGCACGACGAGATCGTCCCGACCGCCGACGGCATCCGCCGCGTCTCCGGTCGCGCGGGCGGCACCGAGGGCGGCATGACCACCGGTGAGCTGCTGCGGGTCCGCGCCGCCATGAAGCCGATCGCCACCGTGCCGCGCGCCCTGCGCACCGTCGACGTCGCCACCGGCGAGGAGACCCGGGCGCACCACCAGCGCTCCGACGTCTGCGCCGTGCCCGCCGCCGGCATCGTCGCCGAGGCGATGGTCGCGCTCGTCGTGGCCGACGCCCTGCTGGAGAAGTTCGGCGGCGACTCCGTCGGCGAGACCGCCCGCAACGTGCGCACCTACCTCGAGAACCTGAGCCACCGGTGACCGGCACCCGTCCGGTCGTCGTCGTGGTCGGGCCGCCGGGTGCGGGCAAGACCACGGTCGCCGAGCTCCTCGCCGACCGGCTCGGGGTCCGGGTCCGCGACACCGACCAGGACGTCGAGGCGAACGAGGGCGAGACCGTCCAGGACATCTTCGTCAGCCGCGGCGAGCCGGTGTTCCGCGAGCTCGAGGCCGCCGCGGTGGCCGAGGCCCTGCGCACCCACGACGGCGTCCTCGCACTCGGTGGCGGAGCCGTGATGGACGAGGGCACCCGCGCGCAGTTGGCGGAGCACACGGTCGCCCACCTCGACGTCGGGCTCGCGCACGCCGCCGCCCGCGTCGGCATGAACTCCGGCCGACCGCTGCTCATGGGCAACATCCGCGGCCAGCTCAAGAAGCTCATGGACGCGCGCCGTCCGCTCTACAACGAGGTCGCCACCTTCACGATCGACACGAACGACCTCACCCCGGACGAGGTCGTCGACCGCGTCCTGAAGGAGCTCGGCCGATGACCCGCCGCGTCGCCGTCGAGACGGCGCAGCCCTACGAGGTCGTGGTGGGCCACCGCGTCATGGCCGAGCTCGAGAGTCTCGTGCCCGAGGACGCCCTGCGTGTGGCGATCATCCACGCCGGCCCGGTCCTGGGCGTGGCCGAGGACCTGGCTCAGCACCTGCCCGGCCGCGAGGTGCTGCTGATCGAGGCGCCCGACGGCGAGCGGGCCAAGACCGTCGAGTTCCTCGCGCACTGCTGGGACCAGCTGGGCCTGCGCGGCTTCACCCGCTCCGACCTCGTGATCGGCGTCGGGGGAGGAGCCACCACCGACCTGGCCGGCTTCGTCGCCGCCAGCTGGCTGCGCGGCGTCCGCTTCGTCACGGTGCCCACCACGGTGCTCGGGATGGTCGACGCCGCCGTCGGCGGCAAGACCGGCATCAACGTCGCCGCCGGCAAGAACCTCGTCGGCGCGTTCCACGAGCCCGTCGGTGTGCTGTGCGACCTCGCCACGCTTGCCGAGCTGCCCCAGCGCGAGCTGCGCGGGGGACTGGCCGAGGTCGTCAAGTGCGGCTTCATCGCCGACTCGTCGATCCTGGACGACGTGGAGGCGACCCCCGAGCGTGCGCTCGACCCCGCCGACGACCTGCTCGCCGACCTCGTCACGCGCGGCATCGCGGTCAAGGCCCGCACCGTGGCCGGCGACCTGCGCGAGACCGGCGCGGACGGCTCGATCGGCCGCGAGGCGCTCAACTACGGTCACACCCTCGGCCACGCGATCGAGCGGCACGAGAAGTACACGCTGCGCCACGGCGAGGCGATCAGCGTGGGCATGGTGTTCGTCGCCGAGCTCGCCCACCGCTCCGGCCTGATCGACGAGGCGCTGGTGGCCCGGCACCGTGCGACGCTGGGTCTCGTGGGCCTGCCGACGAGCTACGACGGAGCGTCGTTCGAGGAGCTGCTCAGCGGCATGCGCCTGGACAAGAAGACGCGCGGCGACCAGCTGAGGTTCGTGGTGCTGGACGCGCTGGCGTCCCCGCGGATCCTTGCCGGGCCGGACGAGGACGTACTGCGTGCCAGCTGGGAGGCCGTCCGTGGCTGAGCCGACCCGCCTCGACCGGCTGCGTGGCCTCCTCGCGGAGTCCGGGCATGTCGCGATGTACGTGTCCGACCTGATCAACGTGCGCTACCTGACCGGGTTCACCGGCTCGAACGGTGCCTGCCTCGTTCGTGCCGAGGGCGAGGCGGTCTTCCTCACCGACGGGCGCTACCGCGACCAGTCCGCCGCCGAGCTCGCCGCCGCCGGGAACGACGACATCGAGATCGTCGTGACCCGCGACCTCCTCGGGGTCGCGGCGGGCCGCGCCCCGGCCGCCCCCGTGGCCGAGACGCACTCGCTCGACGGGGACTCGTGGCAGCAGCTGGACCGTCCCGAGTCCTCGGGTCGGTTGGTCGAGCGGCTCCGCGAGACGAAGGACGACAGCGAGATCGCCGCCCTGCGTCGCGCCTGCGAGATCTCCTGCGAGGCACTGGAGGCGCTCGTGGCCGGCCCGCTGGTCGGCCGTACCGAGCGCGAGGTCGCCCGCGACCTCGAGTGGCGGATGCTCGAGCTGGGCGCCGAGGACAAGGCGTTCGAGACGATCCTGGCCGCGGGGGAGCACACGGCGATCCCGCACCACGACCCCACCGACCGCGAGCTGCGCCGCGGCGACCTGCTGAAGATCGACTTCGGTGCGCGCGTCGACGGTTACCATGCCGACTGCACGCGCACCTTCGTCCTCGGCCCCGCGGCCGACTGGCAGCGCGAGATCCACGCCGCCGTCCGCGAGTCGCAGGCCGCCGGCCTCGACCGCCTCCGCGACGGCGTTCCGGTGGCCGATGCGAACACCGCCGCGCGCGGATCGCTCGAGGCCTCGGGCTGGCTGGACGCGTTCACGACGGGCCTCGGGCACGGCGTCGGACTGCAGATCCACGAGGACCCGTTCATCGCGTCGTCCCACACGGGTAGACTTGCCAGCCGCACCGTCCTGACGATGGAGCCGGGGATCTACCTTCCGGGCCGTGGGGGCGTGCGCATCGAGGACACCGTCCTCGTCACCGACCCCGCCCACGGCGGTGAGCCCGACGTGCTCACCGATCTGACCAAAGAACTCCTGGAGATCGACTGATGGCAACCACGAACGACCTCAAGAACGGCATGGTGCTCAAGATCGACGGACGGCTGCTGGCTGTCGTCGAGTTCCAGCACGTCAAGCCGGGCAAGGGCCCCGCCTTCGTCCGCACCAAGCTCAAGGACGTCGAGTCGGGCAAGACGCTCGACCGCACGTTCAACGCCGGCACCAAGGTCGAGACGGCCAGCGTCGACAAGCGCGACATGCAGTACCTCTACAACGACGGCTCCAGCTTCGTGTTCATGGACACGTCCACGTTCGACCAGATCGAGGTCACGCCCGAGGTCATGGGCAACACCGTCGACTACCTGCTCGAGAACCAGGACGCCGTCGTGGCCACGAACGAGGGCCGCGTGCTCTACGTCGAGCTGCCCGCCTCGGTCGAGCTCGTCATCGAGCACACGGATCCGGGCCTGCAGGGCGACCGCTCCAGCGGCGGCACGAAGCCGGCCCGCCTGGAGACCGGCAAGGAGATCCAGGTGCCGCTGTTCGTCGGCTCGGGCGAGAAGGTCAAGGTCGACACCAGGGACGGCAGCTACCTCGGTCGCGTGAAGGCCTGATGGCTGCACGCACCAAGTACCGCAAGCGGGCCCTGGACATCCTGTTCGAGTCCGAGTCCCGCGGGCTGGCCGCCGACGGCACCCTCGCCGACCGGCTCGAGGCCAACGACCCACCGGTGAATCCGTACACGGTCTCGCTGGTCGAGGGCGTCGCGGCGAACGTCCGGCAGATCGACGGGCTGCTGGAGGAGCACTCGCACGCCTGGTCCCTCGACCGCATGCCGGCCGTGGACCGCAACCTGCTGCGGATCGGCGTCTACGAGATCCTCTTCGCCGACGACGTGCCCGACCCGGTGGCGATCAGCGAGGCCGTCGAGCTGGCGAAGGAGCTGTCGACCGACGAGTCGCCGCGCTTCGTCAACGGCCTGCTGTCGAAGGTCTCGCAGATCAAGTCGACCCTGACCCTCGGCGAGCCCGAGCCCGAGCCCGAGCCCGAGGCGTCAGCTGACGCATCCGCCGAGGACTCCGGAGACCGCTGAGCCCGTCGGCGCCGCGCGCCGGTAGCGCTCGACATGCCGCACGGGCGTGTCGAGGTACCGGTCGTCGAGGTGACCGTGGGACTTCATGTTGTGGTGCTTCCTGCACAGGCACCTGAGGTTGGATCCGGTGGTCGCGCCGCCGCTGTCGTAGGCCTTCGCGTGGTCGAGGTCGGTCTCGTGGACCGGGGCGCGGCAGCCGGCGACCCGGCAGGTGCCGTCGCGCCAGCGGAGCGCTTGTCTCAGTGATTCGGGCGGCCGGTACTTCAGGACCGTGGTGTCGAGGACCTCGCCTACCGGGTCGAGGACCAGACGCCTGAGCACGGCATGCTCGGACTGGGCGAGCTCGCGGGCCCACGCGCTGCCGACCGGCTCGCCGTCGAGAGTCAGTCCGGGGCCGTCGGTCAGGCCGATGAGGTCGGTGGCCGAAATACTGATCGCGATCTCGGCGCGGATGTCGGTGCTGGTGCCGGTGCAGGACGTGAGCCAGTGCGCCACGAGGTCGGCCTGCTTCTGCTCGCGCGTGCGTCGGTCCTTCTCGCCGGACTCCCGGTCCATTGACGGCAAAGCCCTCGCAGCGCGACGCAGCCGGTCGCCGACGGCGATGGCGACCCCCGTGGGCAGGAGGGCGTTGAGCCACGACGTGCCGTCGCTGTTGTGGCTGATCGAGACGCGGCGCTCCTCGACCGCCCGATCGGTCTCCTGCTGCACCTGGTCAGGCTCGAGCCGCGCGCGCAGCCGCCGCAGCCAGGCCCGCAGCTCGGCGATCGTGTGGGTGGAGGCGTAGTCGGGCGCGGAGGCCTCGAGCGCCGCCCAGGCCTCCAGGGTCTCCAGGCGCTCGGCCGTGTCGGCGATCGCGGACACGCGAATGCCGTCGATCTCGCCCGATCGGAACGCCGACCAGACCGCCGGCACCCGCTCACGGACCACCGTGGCCTCGCTGACCATCGCCCACACCTGGCGCTCGGTGACGTGCAGTGCCTGAGCCAGCTCGAGGGTCACCTCGCGCCGCGCCAGATCCTTCGACAGCAGGATGTCGTCCGTGCGATCGATCTCGGCCACCCGTTTGGCATGGAATGAGGCGATGAAATCCCACTCCTCGAACTCGGCGATCGCCCGCGCGCGACGCACGGCCGCGCCCGTCACGATCGCGCGGTTCGAACTCATGTACCCAACCTAGTGGGCCCCACCGACAGAAACCGAGAGCGCGGAAAGTCCTGTGCGAGGGAAGCGCGAACACTAGGTTGACGCTGTGAACGAAGAGGTCGTCGAGATGCTGGTACGTCTCGCATGCGGGGTCCCGTCAGAGCCGCCGATCGTCGGCACCGTGGTGATCGGCGGTCGGCGGCATCGCGGCTGGAAGCATGCCGAGCGGGGGAGGGGGGAGACGCCGGAAGGCCGGCTGCAGATGATCTGCGACGGAGAGCGGCTGCTCAGCTTCTCCGAAGGCTCGGACCGACCCTTCTCGATGGGAGCCGAGGCCTTCGGTCTCCACGACGAGGATGCGCCGTGGCACCGACTGGCCCGACCCAGCCTCCGTGACCTGGAACTGAGCGAACGGCGGGCGGACGGGCCCGTCGAGCGCGGTGAGAGATTCGGTCGCGCGACCGTCTCCGTCACGTTGGATCACACGTACCACGACGACTTCCCCCTGCACCTCGTGCTGGACGCCGTCACGGGAATGCCCTTCGAGATGACCGAGGCCCGTTCCTCCGTCCTTCGGTGGACCGACCTGGAGGTGCTCGACTCGATCGACGAGGAGCAGTGGCGCTGGGACGGCTCCACGGGAGAAGCTCGGTGGTTCGGCTACGTGGGGGTGGACGACGAGCTGGTCGGCGACGTCCCTCCCTCGGTGCGTGAGCAGTTCCGGGAGGCGGCGCTCCGGGGCGCGAGGCTGGCGGAAGAGCTGAATCTGCCAGCCATGACCGCGGAGGTGCCGTTGGCGGTCGAGGTGGGCTCCTTCGAGCCCGGGATCGTCACGATCGACCTCGAGGGTGATGCCTTCGTCAGTGTTCGTGGTCAGGCGTCCCCAGATCCTGAAGGCCACCACCGTGCACAGTCGCAGTGGACGACGGCCGACGGATGGACGTGGACCCTGCACGCGTCGGGCGTCACCGACGAACAGCTCTTCGCGACGCTCCGTGACCACGTCACGGCGTGGCGCGACTCGCGTTCGCCCTCCAATCCCGACTGACCGGCTCTGGTGTCGGGCGAACTCCGGGAAGCCATGAGCGCGCCCTCTGGACTGGTTCGCCGCCGGCTGGGAGGCTGTCGCCGACCGTGCCCTCGAACGGGCGCTGCAGCAGCGGCGCCGGACCTGGAGATCCGTGGCTGAGTTCGTCCCTGCCGTCGGCAACATCCTGAGCCTGATCGAGCGCCGCGACTGGGTGCGCCTGGAGCGCAGCCTCGCCCCGGACGTGCACTGGACCACCGCCGTCGAGGAGCACCTGCACGGCCCGGCCGAGGTCATCGCGTGCCTGCGCGACGACCCCGTGCCGGGCCCGCCGGCGTACCACGACGTCGACGAGCGCGGCCGGCTCGTGCGCTGGGTCGACAAGATGGGCTGAATCCGGCATCGCGGGGGACTACGTTGCGAGGATGGAGCCTGCAGCACTCCACGTCGTCCGTCACGGGCAGGGTCGCCCGGTGGTGGTGCTGCACGGCGCGGGAGTCGACCACCGCGAGCCGGAGGCGTGCTTCGAGCCGATCCTCGGGCAGGTCGACAGGCTGCGCCGCGTGTACCCCGACCTGCCGGGCATGGGGCGCTCGCCGGCGCCGGAGTCGCTGCGGTCGTCCGACGACGTCCTGCACCTGATGCTGGACTTCGTGCACGCCGAGTGCGGTCGCGAGCCGTTCCTGCTCCTCGGCCACTCGTGGGGTGCGTACCTCGCGCGGGAGATGGCCGCGCGGGCGCCCGAGCAGGTAGCCGGGCTGGCCCTGGTGTGCCCCGTGCTGACGGGCGACCATGACGTTCCGGAGCACCGCGTGGTCGCCGGACCGGGAGGTCTCGGCGACGCCGTCTTCCGCGACTACTTCGTGGTCCAGACACCGGAGATGCTCGAGCGGTACAAGAGGTTCGTCGCGCCCTCGGCGGAGCTCGTCGACGAGGCGGCGATGGAGCGCATCGGCGAGAACTGGGGGCTCTCGCTGGCCGCGGTGCCGTACCCCGGGCCGACCCTGGTCGTGGCCGGACGTCTGGACTCGACGGTGGGGTACGCGGGTGCGGTCGAGCTGCTCGGCGTCCATCCGCGCGCGACGCTCGCCGTGGTCGACGACGCGGGTCACGCCCTCCCGCACGAGCAGCCCGAGCTGCTGGGTGCGCTAATTCGCCAGTGGCTGGCGCGGGTGGCGCCGTGACGGCCGGTGACGTTCCTGACGCCTTCGACGTCTTCACGGTGGTGATCCTGCGCAGGCCCGTCGATGCCCCGGAGCTGCCCCAGGACGAGCTCGAGGCCCTCCAGGAGCGCCACCTCGCGTATCGCGCCGAGCTGGGGCGGAGAGGCGTCCTCGTCGCGAACGGACCCTTCCTGGAGCAGTCGAACCCGTCGTTCCGGGGCATGTCGATCTTCAGGAGCGACCCGGACGAGGCCGCGCGGCTCTCGGCTGAGGACCCGTCGGTGCTGGCCGGGCGGCTGGCGTTCGAGGTGATGCAGTGGTGGGTCGGCGCCGGCTCGCTGGCGTTTCCCGGCGCGGAGGGGACAGTCGGGGAGCGTCGCTCCACGGACGGCCTATAGACTGTAGGTGAACACCTACAGGAAGTAGATCCATGGCTGCCCGTCCCACCCTCACCGCCGAGTCGCTCGCCACGACCGCGGCCGACCTCGCCGACGAGCTCGGCTTTGAGCGGCTCAGCGTCTCCGAGGTCGCCCGGCGCGTGGGGGTCAAGCCGGCGAGCGTGTACTTCCACCTCGATGGCGCCGACGACCTGCGCGGTCGCGTGAGCACGCTGGCCCTCCTCGAGCTCGGTGACCGGCTGGCCCTCGCGCTCGCCGGGCGTGCCGGACGGGACGCGCTCGGGGCGCTCGTCGACACGGTGCGCGGCTACGCGCTGGAGCACCCGGGACGCTGGGAGGCGACGCAGGTGCGCATCACCGCACCGGAGGCCGCACCGGCGGGTGCGCGCGTCGGCGCCCTGATGCTCGGCGTCGTCCGGGCGTACGGGCTGCCGGAGGACGAGCAGACGCACGCCGTGCGCCTCATCGGCAGCACCGTCAATGGCTTCGTGCGCCTGCACGTGAACGGCGGCTTCGACCACTCCGAGCCCGATCCCGAGGACTCATGGCTCCGCATGACCCAGGCGCTCGACAGCGCCCTCATCCACTGGCCCGCCAAGGCCGCACCCGACCAGGACACCTCACGATGAACCCAACTCTCCATGACGTCCCTCTGGCCGAGGAGCTGTTCCGCGGCGCGGTCGAGCTCGAGCCGACGGCGCGCGGCGTGCAGCCGCACCGGCTGCCGGCGTGGGCCCGGCGACAGCTGCCCGACCCGCAGCTCCTCATGGCCGAGGCCCAGCCCTCCGGCGTGCGCCTCGTGATGCGCACGGCGGCCACGACGATCGAGATCACGGCCCAGCCGACGCGCGTGGCCTACGTCGGGGCGCCGCCGCGCCCGCTCGGCGTCTACGAGCTGCTCGTCGACGGCGTGCCGGCCGGGCACGGATCGGTCGCCGGGGGAGACGTGCTCACCATCGACATGAGCACCGGCGGACGCGAGGTGACCCACGGAGAGCCCGGCACCGTGACCTTCGAGGGCCTGCCGGCGACCGAGAAGACGGTCGAGATCTGGCTCCCTCACAACGAGCTGACCGAGGTCGTCGCCCTGCGGGCGGACGCACCGGCGGACCCCGTGCCGGCGGGCGACCGGAGGGTGTGGCTGCACCACGGCAGCTCCATCAGCCACGGATCAGCGGCGGTGCGCCCCACCGGAACCTGGCCCGCCGTCGCGGCGACCGCCGGGGGAGTGGACCTGGTGAACCTCGGCTTCGGCGGCAGCGCCCTGCTCGACCCGGCCACCGCGCGCACGATGCGCGACCTCCCGGCCGACGTGATCAGCGTCAAGATGGGCATCAACCTCGTCAACGCCGACCTCATGCGCGTGCGCGGGTTCGTCGCGGCGCTGCACGGCTTCCTCGACACCATCCGCGACGGCCACCCCGAGACGCCCCTGCTGCTGGTCTCGCCGATCCTGTGCCCGATCCACGAGGACACCCCCGGACCGGGCCTCGTCGACCCCGCGACCCTCGGCACCGACGACGTCCGGTTCAAGGCCGGCGGCGACCCGGCCGACGTCGCGTTCGGCAAGCTCACGCTGCGCGTGATCCGCGAGCAGATGGGCCAGGTCGTGGAGTCCCGCCGGGTCGACGATCCGCACCTGTACCTGCTCGACGGGCGCGAGCTCTACGGCGAGGCCGACTTCGAGACCGACCCGCTGCCCGACGCCCTCCACCCCAGCGCCGACACCCACCGGCTCATGGGGGAGCGCTTCGCGAAGCTCGCCTTCGCCGCGGGCGGCATCTTCGGGTCCGACTAGGACGCGGACTCGGGCGGCATCTCGGCGAACGCCAGCGCGTTGCCGTCCGGGTCGGACACCATCACGTGGCGCACCCCGTTGCCGTAGGTCTCGATCTCGCCGTGCCCGATGCCGGCAGCCGCGAGCCTCTCCAGCAGGTCGTCGAGGCCGGAGACGCCGAAGGTGACGCGGCCGGCGCCGGCGCGCTCGGGAGCCGGCTCGATGAAGAGCGTCGCGTGCTCCTCGATGTCCCAGAGAATCTCGTCGCCGGCGCGGAAGTCCGGCTCGCGACCGAAGAACCGCCGGTACCAGTCGAGCGAGGCATCGAGGTCGGACACCGGGACTCCGGCGATCATGTGAGTGATTGATCCCGCCATGGGTGGATGATGTCGCACATGAGAGCGGTGGTCCATGACCGTTATGGCGGACCGGAGGTCCTGCGGGTCGAGGACGTCCCGGTCCCGACGCCGTCAGCGGGCCAGGTGCTGGTGCGGGTCGAGGCGACCTCGGTCAACCTCAGCGACTGGGAGTGCCTCGTCGGCTCGCCGGCGTACGCGCGGATCGGAGGGCTGCGGGCCCCGGCGCGCCCGACGCTCGGCTCCGACATCGCGGGCGTCGTCGAGGCCGTGGGCGAGGGCGTGACCTCGTTCCGTCCGGGCGACGAGGTGTACGGCGACAACCTCGCGCTGAAGGGCGGCTTCGCGGAGTACGCGGTGGCCCCGGAGGCGGTGCTCGCCACCAAGCCGGCCGGGCTCTCGTTCGCCGACGCCTCGACGATTCCGCAGGCCGGCGCGATCGCGATCCAGGGCACCGCGTGGGCGCGACCTGGCTCGCGCGTGCTGGTCAACGGCGCGGGCGGCGGATCGGGCTCGTTCGCGATCCAGCTCACGAAGCGCCTCGGTGCCCACGTCACCGGCGTCGACAACGCCACGAAGCTGGACTTCATGCGCTCGGTCGGCGCCGACGAGGTACTGGACTACCGGCTCCAGGACTTCACCCGGACCGGGCCGTACGACCTCGTCCTCGACCTTGTGGCGCGCCGCTCCGTCCTCGCGTACCGCCGCTCGGTGGCGCGGGGCGGGACGTATCGCTGCGTGGGCGGCTCGGTCGGCACGCTCCTGCGCGTGCTCACCGCCGGCACGGTGGTCGGGACGGCCACCGGCCGCTCGCTGGGCGTCCTCGTGGTGAAGGAGGGGCCCGCGCAGTTCGTGCCGCTCGCCCACCTGGTCAGCCGCGGCGACGTCAGGGTGCACATCGAGCGGACCTATCGCCTCGACGAGGTTCCCGACGCTCTCGCCCACGTCGGCGAGGGGCGGGCCCTGGGCAAGCTCGTGGTGGTCCCGACCTCGTGACATGCCAAGGGCGAGCCACCGTGCGGTGACTCGCCCTCGACGGGATCTGCGGTCGCTCAGACCCGGCGGACCTTGTACGAGCCGGTCCAGATCTTGACCTTCTCGACGGACTTGCCCGGACGGGGCGAGTGCCAGATCTTGTTGTTACCGGCGTAGATCGCGATGTGGTAGACACCCGAGCCGTTGTAGAAGCCGATCAGGTCGCCCTTGCGCTTGTTGCCCTTGGAGACCTTCTTGCCCTTCTTCATCTGGGCACCGGCGACGCGCGGCATGTTCTTCTTGACGGACTTCTTCACGACGTACTTCACGAGGCCGGAGCAGTCGAAGCCCGAGGGGCTCGCGCCGCCGTAGCGGTACGGCGTGCCCTTGTACTTCGCGGCGGCGTTCATGATCTTCTTGCCGCGGATGATGGCGCGCTTGCGCTTGATCGCCTTCTTGCGCGCGATGACGTACTTCTTGCGCTTGATGGCGGCCTTGCGCTTCACGATGCGCTGGTAGCGCAGCTGGGCCGCGGACGGTGCCGCGGTCGTGGTGGAGACGGAGCTCTGGGCGCCGCTCGAGCTGACGGTGGCGGGGGCCGCCTGGGCCGGAGCACTCACGGTCATGATGGAGGCCGCCAGGGAGGCAGCGAGAATCGTTGCGACATGTCGCATAGGGGGATCTCCTTCAACGCCTTCGAGGAGAGACCTGTCGGACTGGCAGTGAAGGTGTGCCCCACGCTCGGTGGTTAGCCCCAAGTCGCGCGAACGCGACGCAATGCTGGTTTCCCCGGCTCGCCGATTGTGTGTTGATGGACTGGTCCCGTGAACCTCGGCGAGTTCAGCGTGCTCACGGCCTGGCCCAAGTAGGGCCTCAGGGACCATAGGCACGTGAAATCCGGGACCACGAATCGGAGAGATTCCGCCGTTTCCCTCTGAAATCGGGGCGTTCACTGGCATTCCAGCGCTAAACGCAGTTTGCGAAATCAGGCCACGCGTGAGCCATCTCACACTTTCGCGGTGTCGGGGAGGATGCACCCATGGTCATCCTCGAACCTGCCACCGCCGAGAACTGGCGCGACATCGCGAAGGTCCGCGCCTCCGATGCCCAGGGCGGCTGGGTCGCCGAGCCCACGTACTACCTGTGCCTGTCGGCGTACGACGGACTGTGGCGCTCCTGCGCCGTGCGGACCGAGGACGGGACGACCGTCGGACACGTCATGTGGGCCGTCGATCCCGACGACGACAGCCACTGGATCGGTGGCCTCATGATCGACGCGGAACGCCAGGGGGAGGGCTTGGGCCGCGCCACCGTCGAGGCTTTGCTGACCCTGTGGGAGCGCGAGGAGCCCGCGCTCTCCGGGACGCCCTACCGGGAGGCGGCGCTGTCGGTCTCGGCCGACAACGAGGTCGCGCTCGGGCTCTACCGGTCCCTCGGCTTCGTCGAGACCGGCGAGCTCTCCGACGACGAGATCGTGCTGAGGCGTCCGCGCCCCTAGCCGGGGCCTAAGCACGGGCGTACGTTGAGAGGGTGTCGTCGGGCTCGATGGTGCAGGGCGTGGTCCGGGCCGTGGGCGAGAGCCCGGTCGCGGAGTGGGTCGCCGACGCCCAGCAGACCGTCTACCGCCCACTGCTCGAGTGGGCCAGGCGAAGTCCACTGCACTCCGGAGTCCTGGGCCACTCGGTGCATCCCGTGCTCACCGACGTCACCCTCGGCTGCTGGCTCAGTGCCTCGATCCTCGACGTGGCCGGCGGGTCGAAGGCGCACGACAGTGCGAGGCTGCTGGTCGCGAGCGGGCTCGCGGCCGCGATACCGACCGCCGTCGCGGGTGCCGCCGACTGGACCGAGCTGTCGGGTGCGGAACGCAGGATCGGCGCGGTGCACGCCGCCGGCACCGACATCGCCACCGTGCTCTTCTTCGGCTCCTTCGTCGCGCGGATGCGGGGGAACCGAGTCACGGGCTCGAAGTTCGCGATCGCGGGAAACCTCGTCATGGTCGGCGCCGGCCTGCTCGGAGGGCACCTGGCCCTCACGAAGGGAACGGCGAACCGCACGGTCGCAGGGGGCGCCGCTCCGAGCGCCTGACCACCCCCGGTGATGAGTTCCCGGCCCTTCCGCCGTCTTACCTGTGACAGGACATGACGAGACGGAAGAGGATGGCCATGAGTGTGGACACGCAACTGGGGGAGCGCAGCGACATGACCGAGGTCGACGAGCCGACGTTCTCCGCGATGGCCGAGCGGCACCGGCGGGAGCTGCACGTGCACTGCTACCGGATGCTCGGCTCCTTCGAGGACGCCGAGGACACCGTGCAGGAGACGTTCCTGCGGGCCTGGCGGCGGAGGGAGACCTACGAGGGTCGCTCGACGTTCCGCGCCTGGCTCTACAGGATCGCGACGAACGCCTGCCTCGACCTGCTGGCCAAGCGGCGCCCCGAACCGGCCACCGGCGGCGAGGTGCTGTGGCTGCAGCCGTACCCCGACCGGCTGCTCGACGAGCTGCGCGCGGACGACGCCGACGAGCCCGAGTCGCGGGTCGTGGCACGCGAGACGATCGAGCTGGCCTACTTGATCGCGGTCCAGCACCTGGCGCCACGGCCGCGGGCCGCGCTGATCCTGCGCGACGTGGTGGGCTGGCCGGCGAAGGACGTCGCCGAACTCCTCGGGGACTCCGTGAACTCGGTGAACTCGGCGCTGCAGCGCGCCCGCGCCGGGATGCGCGAGCACCTGCCCGCCGAGCGCCAGGAGTGGACCGGCGGCGCTGACGACCCCGAGACGCTCGAGCTGGTGCGCCGCTACACGGAGGCGTGCGTCGCCACGGACATCGACTCGATCGCCGAGATGTTGCGCGAGGACGTGCGCTGCTCGATGCCGCCGACTCCGGGACTGCTGGTCGGTCGCGACGCGGTGGTCGGCGACTGGGTCGAGAGCGGCTTCGAGAGCATGACGGGCCTGCGCGTCGTCGCGACGTCGGCGAACCGGCAGCCCGCGGTCGGGGCCTACCTCTGGCGCGAGCAGGAGAACGCCTACCTGCCCCTCACGGTCGACGTGCTGCGGATCGAAAGCGGGAAGATCAGCGAGATCCTCACCTTCCACAGCGACCAGTTCCCGCGGCTGGGACTGCCCGAGCGTCTGAAGGCGTCATGAGCGCCGCGGAGGCACGGATCGGCATCCGACCCGGCCTCGGCAGGATCGCCGTCACCGGCGTCGTGGCCGCGGTCGTGGCGGCAGCGGTCACCACCGCCTGCGCCGCGCTGGCGAATGCAGCCGGCGTGGACTTCGAGGTCCCCGACGGTGGCGAGGCGATCCCGGTGGGCGGCTTCGCCACGGTGACCGTGTTCTTCTCGCTCGTCGGCGTGGCCGTCGCGCTGGCGTTGGGACGGTGGAGCGCTCGCCCGGCGCAGCGGTTCCTCCAGGTCACGCTGGCACTGACCGCGGTGTCCCTGATGCCGCCGTTCCTCGCGGGAGGCAACGCGGCGACGACCGCCACCCTCGTGGGACTACACCTCGTCGCGGCGGCGGTAGTCATCCCCGTCGTGGCGCGGGCGCTCCGCACGCCGTGAGAGCCACTCGGTGATCGCGCAAAGCTCGAGGTCGAGCCGCTGCAGCATCCCGTCGTGGTCGAGCCCCGGCACGACCTCGTACGGGATGCCGCGGGCGTCGAGGTCGCGCCCCAGTTGGGCGGGGGAGAGGAGCGATGCCAGGACGGCGTCGTCCTCGCCCCACCAGAGGCGGAGTGGGCGGTCGAGGTCCGCCAGTGCGCCGGGCGGCAGGGCGGCGACGTCGTCCCAGAACGCTTCGGCGGCCGCGGGGTCGTAGGTCGCGAGGACCTCCTCCCACTCGTCCGGGTCGTCGCGTGCCGAGGCGTTGCGGGCTCGCGCACGGTCGCCCATGCCGCTCAGGTCGGCGGTGAGGGGGAAGCCACCGCAGGCCACCGCCGTCACGCGGGCGCTGCTCAGGGCGAGCCGCGCGGCCATCACGCCGTTCATCGAGTACCCGAAGGTGGCGTAGGACTCGATGCCGAGGTGGTCCAGCACCCGCTCGACGTCGCCGACGAAGCCGCTCATGTCATACGACCCGGGCCGGGCGCTCGGTCCGAATCCGCGCGGAGCCACGATCACCACCCGGAACCGTTCGGTGAGGGCGGACAGGTCCATCGACGACCAGTCGACGTTCAGGCGCGGCACCACCACCGCGGCTCCCTCGCCCGCCGAGGACCACCAGATCCCGTCGAGCTCGGCCATGCGGCTCAGCGCATCCCGGCCATGGCGGTCAGCTCGGCGAAGTCGTCGGCGTCGAAGCCCGCGTCCGTGAGGACGTCCTTCAGCGAGATCGCGTCGAGCCTTGCGACGATCGCCTCCGCCACAAGTCGGTCGAGGTCGGTCAGCACGCCCTGGATGCTGCCGCCGACGGCGCACGCGGGGTTGGGGCCGTGGATCCCGAGCACCGGATCGTCGCCCTGGAGCAGTTGCCAGACCTGCGCGAGCGTGACGGATGCGGGGTCGACCGGCAGCTCCCAGCCACCGCGGGCGCCGGGACGCGAACGGACCAGGCCGCCGGCACGCAGCGGACCCAGCACCTTGCGCACGTGCACGGGGTTCACGGCAGTGCTGCCGGCCAGCTCCTCGGAGCCCACGGGCGCGACGCGACCCGCCGCCGCACTGGCGGCGAGGTACGTCAGCACGTGCACTGCCACCGCGAACTGGGTGTTGGTCGACCTGGCCATGACCCCATCTTGCCATACCGCCATCGTCGTGACTACAGTTATGAACTGTCATCACCGTAACTACAGATCGGGAGATCCCATGACCCTCGCCATCACCGGTGCCTCCGGCCAGCTCGGCCGCCTCGTCGCCGACCAGCTCCTCGCCACCGTCGACCCCTCCGAGGTCGTGCTGCTGACGCGCGACCCCGCCAAGCTCTCGGAGTTCGCCGATCGCGGTGCGACCGTCCGTGCCGCCGACTTCGACCAGCCGGACGGCCTGGTCGACGCGCTCGCCGGCGTGGAGCGGATGCTGCTGATCTCCACCGACGTGGTCGGTGCCCGGGTCGACGGCCACCGCGCCGCCATCGACGCCGCCGTGAAGGCCGGCGTGCGTCACGTCGCCTACACGTCGATCCCCGAGCCGACCGAGGACAACCCCTCGGGCGTCGTCCCCGACCACGCGGCCACCGAGGACGCACTCCGCGCCAGCGGCCTGGCGTGGACGATGCTGCGCAACAACCTCTACGCCGAGATGCAGGTCGGCACGATCGAGCAGGCGGCCGCCAGCGGCCAGCTGTTCACCAACACCGGTGACGGCGGAGCCGCCTACGTCACGCGCGACGACGTCGCCGCCGTCGCGGTCGGCGTCCTCACCGGCGAGGGCCACGAGGGCCAGGCCTACGACGTGACCGGTCCCGCCGCGGTGACCGCCACGGATCTGGCCGCGCTCGCCACGAAGCTCGCCGGACGCCCCGTCGAGGTCATCAACGTCGACGACGAGGCTTATCAGGGTGGACTCGTTGCCGCTGGTGTGCCGGAGGCGTTCGCGCCGCTGCTCGTGTCGTTCGGCGCCTCGATCCGGCTCGGCAAGCTGGCCCGCGTCACCGACGTGGTCGAGCGGGTCGGCGGCCGTACGCCGACCGCTCTGGAGGATCTGCTCTCCTGATCAGGGCCGACGCCGGCGCCGCTGCTCCAGAGCGATGGCCAGTTCGTCCTTCATCCTGTCGAGGTCGCGCCTGATCCGCTCCCGGTCTTCCGCGGTGGCCCGCCTCACCTGGATGTCCATCACGGCCTGGGCCTGGACATCGTCGAAGCCCATGAACTCGCGGAGTCGACCTCTGGCGTGCTTCTCCGACGTCGAGGAGTGGATCACGTCGGTGACCTCGCGCCACCGCTGCAACGCGTCGTGCAAGGCCTGAAGGATGTGCAGGCGTTCGAGGATGCGGCGGACGTCGTCGTCGGTGTACTCGTGCGCCTCGTCGTCCATGCGCGTCAGCATTCCACGGGACGACGCGCTGCGAGGGCGCGATCCGGGCGCCGGTCACAATGGTCGCGTCCCACGTGTTCGAAAGGTGATGCAGATGCGCGCGCTCGTCCTCGATGCCGTCAGGTCCCAGCCGGAGATTCGTGACGTTCCCGAGCCCACGGCTCCGGACGGTGGCGTGGTGGTCCGCGTGGTCGCCACGGGGCTGTGCCGCAGCGACTGGCACGGGTGGGCCGGCCACGACGACGGCATCACCTTCCCTCACGTGCCGGGCCACGAGCTGGCCGGCGTGATCTCCGAGGTCGGGTCCGGCGTCACCCTCTGGAGGGTGGATGACCGCGTCACGGTCCCGTTCGTCGCCGGCTGCGGCACCTGTGAGTGGTGCCTGGCCGGCGACGCGCAGGTCTGCCCCGACCAGGAGCAGCCCGGCTTCACCTACTGGGGATCGTTCGCCGAGTTCGTCGCCGTGCACGCGGCCGACACCAACCTCGTGCGGATCCCCGAGTCGGTCGACTTCGCGACCGCGGCCAGCCTGGGCTGCCGGTTCGCCACGGCCTATCGCGCGCTCGTCGGTCGCGCCCGGGTCGTCGATGGCGAGTGGGTCACGGTCGTCGGCGCCGGGGGAGTGGGCCTCAGCTCCGTCATGATCGCCCGCGCGCTCGGCGCCCGGGTCATCGCCGTCGACCGGAACCCCGAGGCGCTCGCGGTCGCCGCCGAGCTCGGCGCGGAGCACGGCATCCTCACGGGGCCGGACCACTCCGGTGGCCTTGCCGCCGCGCCGCCCCCGACTTTTGTGACGGCAGTCGGTCCGGAAGTCGAGCGGGAGCGGAACCGCGTCACAAATGTCGCCCTTGCGGTCGCGGACCTCACCGGCGGCGGGAGCCACGTCGCGGTGGACGCGGTGGGCAGCGAGCAGACCTGCGCCGACGCGATCCTCAGCCTGCGCCGACGCGGCCGCCTCGCCCAGGTGGGCCTGCTCCCCTCGATCGAGGGCCACCCCCGCGTGCCGATGGAGCGCGTCATCGGCTGGGAGCTCGACCTCCTCGGCAGCCATGGCATGGCCGCCGCCGCCTACCCGGGCATGATGGCGCTCATCGAGCAGGGCTCGCTGGAGCCGCAGCGTCTCATCGAGCGCACCATCGGCCTCGACGAGGCCGCCGCACTCCTGCCGGTCTTCGACGAAGCGAAGCTCGCCGGCATGACGATCATCGACCCGATGCGCTGACGGACGCCTCCAGAGCGAGGGGACGCAGCCGACCGTCGATCATCGTGTGGGCACTGGTCAGGCGCGGCAGGATGCGCTGGTCGTGCGTGACGAGGATCGTCGCTGTGTCGTGCTCGGCCGTGAGTCGCAGCAGCAGGTCGACGATCTGGGTGCCGCGTTCCTGGTCCAGTGCGCTGGTGGGCTCGTCGACGATCAGCACGGAGGGACGGTGCATCAGCGCGCGGGCGATGTTGACGCGCTGGCGTTGACCGCCCGAGAGCTGTGCGGGTCGTTTGTCGGCGTCGCGGCTCAGGCCGACCGCTTCGAGGAGCTCGGCGGCGCGCTCGCGCGTCACATTGCGCGCGCCGCGACGCTGCCGGTCGGTGGTGAGCTCGTTCATCACCAGCAGCTGCTCGAAGGCCGTCAAAGAGGCCAGCAGGTTGGACTGCTGGAAGACCAGTCCCACTCGTGTGCGGCGGAGCTCGGCTCGCTCGGGAAGGGTGAGGCCGGTCGCTTCGACGCCGTCGATGGTGACGGTGCCGCGGTCGGGCGTGATCAACGTCGAGGCAACGGCCAGCAGGCTGGACTTCCCGGATCCTGACGGGCCGGTGATGCCCACCGTCGCACCGGCCTCGACGTGCAGGCTGGCGTCGTCGATCGCGGTCACGCGGGATGTGCCGTCGGGGAACGTCAGGGTGATGTTGGCGAGGTCGATCATCGGTTGCTCCCGAGTGCGGTGAGGGGGTCGATCCGGGTGACGGATCGGGTGGCGAGACCGGCGCCGGCGAGCCCGAGCGCCGTCATGACGAGCCCGGGCAGGACTGTGGTCAGCGGACTCAGGACGAACGGCAGGGCAGCGCCGGCCACAGCACCCAGCACGGCTGTCACGGCGATCCCGCTCGTCACGCCGACGAGCAGCACGACGGCGGCCTGTCCCAGGGCGTCGAACGTCAGCATGCGGTTGGTGGCGCCGAGCGCCTTGAGCACCGCGATGTCCGGCTGTCGCTGGATGCTCCACACGGTGAAGAACGCGCCGACGACCAGGGCCGAGATGCCGAAGAGCATCCCGACCATGAGCAGCAGCGATCCGATCTCGGACTTGAAGGACCCGAGTGCCGGGAGCGAGGTCAGCACACCGGTGGACTCCGTGCCCGCCTCGGCGTCGGCAGCGGCGAAGTCGACCTGCGATCCGGAGACGGCCAGGACGGTCGCGAACGGTTCCGGCTCGCCGGGTCGTGCGGCGAGCGCCTGCCAGTCGTCCAGCGCGAGGTTGGCCACCGGCAGGTGGGAGTACCACGACACGTCGCGAATGGAGTCGACGACGAACGTGCGGTCCGTGATCCGGACGGTGTCGCCGGCAACGACGCGCAACTCCTGCGCCGTCTCCGCGCCCAGGGCGACGTGGCCACGCGGAGGTGACGGCTCGGAGGACGTGGGTGGGCCGCCACCGAACAGCGCGACGGTCTCGTTCCGTTCGGCTGCGGACACCCGTGACGTGCTGATGCCCAGCGGGGCGACGGAGGTGACCCCGTCCCTCCCGGTCCAGGTGTCGGTCTGGGCCTGGGTGACCGCCGAGTCGGCGTAGGACGGCGGCTCGTCGCCCGAGGTCGAGAAGACGATGCGGTCCGCGTCGAGGGAGCTGATGGCCGAGACGTTCTGCTGGGCCAGCCCACCCGTGAGTCCGGCGAGGAACGTCACCAGGACGGTGATGAGCGTGACGACGACGGCGATGAGCGCAAATCGTCCCTTCGCCACTTTGAGGTCGCGCCAGGCGACGAACATGGGATTCCTTCGAGAGAGGTGCGCACGATCCCGATGACCGGTGCGTCCCCTCCACCGTCGCTCGATTCCGGCGCCGCGCCATCGTGCACCCGAACGCTCTTCCGGTGGGCGAACGTACGAAGCGCAATTCCACCTTTCGAACGAGGGGTACCGACCGTCGCGCCACCTAGACTGGATCGGTGATGTGGGTGTGAAGCGGGACGACAGCAGCCGCGGGATCGGCCCGGTCTCGAGCTGGCTCTCGATGTCACTCCACGCGCTGGTGGCCGCACTGATCGCGATCGTGGTGCTCAACTCCGCCGACGGGACCGCCGCGGACCGCGTCGCGGTGATCTCGCTGGCGACGCTGTTCGCCGTCACGTACGTCCTCGGCGTCGTGCCGGAGGGCGCGCTGCCCGAGCCGGGACGGCGGGGCTGGTGGTGGATCGTGGCCCTGACCCTGGAGTGGCTCGCGCTGATGTGGCTCAGCGTGGAGGCGACCTACCTGGTCTTCGCGCTGTTCTTCCTCTACCTGCGCCAGCTCGGGACGGCGCTCGGCATCATGGCGGTGATCGGCGCCACGATGGTCGCGATCGGCGCCTTCGGCCTGCACCGGGGCTTCGACGTCGCCGGGATCGTCGGGCCAGCCCTCGGCGCGGGCGTCGCCATCGTGATCGGCTGGGGCTACGAGGCCCTCCAACGCGAGGTCGCGCAACGACAGCGGCTGATCGAGGAGCTGACGCGGACTCGCGACCAGCTGGTGGTGGCCGAGCATGCCGCGGGCGTGGTGGCCGAACGCGAACGGCTGGCCCGCGAGATCCACGACACCGTCTCGCAGTCCCTCTCGAGCGTCATCATGCTGCTGCATGCCGCACAGCGGAGCGGTCCCGGTACGCCGAAGGGCGGCGAGCGGCTGGAGCAGTCCCGACAAGCGGCCACCGAGGCCTTGGCGGAGACACGCGAGTTCATCCACGCTTTGGCCCCACCCGCGTTGCGGAACGCCGGCATCGGGGATGCGCTGGTGCGGCTGGGAGCACGAACCCGGGAGACCACCGGTCTCCAGGTCGAGGTCGACGTGCCTGCCGATACCGGCATCCTGCCCATGCCGGTGGAGACGGCACTCCTGCGCATCGCCCAGGGCGCGATGGCGAACGTGATCCAGCACGCCCACGCCACTCGGGTCGACGTGACCCTGACGCGGCTCGATGACGAGGTCATCCTCGACGTCGTCGACGACGGCCTCGGGTTCGACCCGGCTCACCTCGGGCCGCTCGGGGACGCCTCCACGTCGTTCGGGCTGGCGGCCATGCGCGAGCGGGCGGCGTCCCTCGGTGGTCGACTCGACGTGGAGTCCCGCCCCGGGCACGGAACCAGCGTCGTGGCGAGCTTCGGAGTGGCCGGATGAGCGTGCGCGTCCTCATCGTCGACGACCACCCGCTGATGCGCGCCGCTCTGTGCGCACTGTTCGAGACCGAGGGGACGATCGAGGTCGTCGCCGCCGTGGGCACCACGGCGGAAGCCCTCGACGAGGCCCGGCGGAGCCGCCCCGACGTCGTGTTGATGGACCTCCAGTTCAACGGGGTCTTCGAGGGCGCGCGGGCCACCCGCGAGATTCGCGGACTGGCGGAGCCGCCCGCTGTGCTCGTCCTGACGAACTTCGACACCGACGCTGACATCATCGAGGCCATCGAGGCGGGTGCCGCCGGCTATCTGCTGAAGGACGCCGCGCCGGAGGAGATCACCGCGGCCATCCATGCCGCCGCCGCAGGTCAGACCGCTCTGTCACCGTCGGTCGCGACGCGCCTCCTCGCACGGATGCAGCAGCCGCGGACGTCCCTGAGCGTGCGGGAGCTCGAGGTGCTGAACCTGGTCGCCGCGGGACACAGCAACACGGACATCGCCCGGCGGCTGCACCTGAGCGAGACCACCGTGAAGTCCCATCTGGCGCACGTCTACCCCAAGCTGGGCGTGAACTCGCGCACCGCGGCCGTCGCTGAGGCGCGTCGGCGCGGTGTCATCGGCCGCGCCTGAGAGGCTCGTCCCCATGGCATCGAAGGCGGCGAGCATCACCAAGGCCACCGGAACCGCGTGGACCGCGTGGGACGAGTGGCTGACCGAGCAGGGAGCCCAGGAGCTTCCCCACCCCGACATCGCGAGGCTCGCGCTGAAGCGCGTCCACGAGCTGGGCATCACGCATCACGCAGCGAACGGCAAACCGTTCAACGACGGTTGGTGGGCCCAGACGATCGCGATCGAGTACGGGCACCAGCACGGCCTGCGGGAGAAGGGCCAGCTGTCGGCGGGGGACCACGCGGTGTCGGCGTCGAAGAAGGTCGTGGGCTCGCTCGACGAGCTGCTCGACCGCTGGCTCGCGCTCGTCGCCGGCCAGGACGCGTTCGACGGGGTGGTGCTCGCGGAGGAGCCGCGGGTCAGTTCGACGGAGAAGTGGCGCTACTGGCGCGCGAAGCTGTCGGACGGCTCGACGGTCAAGGTGGACGTCTCCGCCGATCGCATCGCGATCCAGCACGCCGGCCTCGCGTCGACGGCCGAAGGTGAGCGCTGGCGTCCCTACTGGAAGGCCCGCCTCTCCGATCTCGCGTGAGGTCGGTGTCCTGGTCGAGACGGATCAGACTCCGTCCTCGATCAGGGCCGTGGTCGGCAGCCAGTCGGCCCCGAGGAGCTGGGCCAGCTCGCTGAAGCCTGTGGTGTCGCCTCCCGCGGTGTCGGAGGCTGCGGCGATCCGCTCCACCATGACCTTGCCGACCCGTTCCTCCACGGTGCCCTCGGCGTAGGCGATGTGCCATGGCGAGACCTGGTGGTCGCGGTGGGTCCGGCCGGTCACCTGTCGTCCGGCGATGCCCGAGAATCGCGCTTGGTGGAAGATGCCGACCCGCGGCTCGGTGCTCCCACAGCGACCGTCGGCGAGGGTCTCGCCGGCGTGCAGACTGATCGAGGCGACGGTCGTGAACACGCAGACCTTCGCCTGCCCCGTCTGGAACCGGAGCCGCTCGGTCTCGACGTCGAACCGGTCACGGCCGTAGATGGTGGCGACCTCGATGCCGGCCTCGCGCAGACGGTCGGCGATCGGGTCGGCCGCGGTCGCCACGAACTCGACCGAGCACGCGACCTGCCGCTCGGCCTCGACCTGCTGGGCGATCCAGGCGACGGTCGAGTCGACGCGGATCAGTCCGGCCTTCTGCCGGAAGCGCAGCAGCGCGGAGCGGCCCCTCGCGACGTTGCGGCCGCGCCGGGCGACGTCCATCTCGCGACAGAACTCGCCCCATTCAGTCTCGTAGGCTGTCCGTTCCGCCGGGGTGAGCGCCACGGGCATGCCGAAGATCGGTACCGACCCCCACGGTGCGGCGCGGTGCAGCATGGCCGGGGGCCGTTCCTCACTCAGCCAGCCGCGCACCAGCTTGAGATCTGCCGCGCGGCGAGCGGGGTCGGTGGTCCACGTCGCGCCGTAGCGTCCGCGCTCCACCCCGACGCCGTGGCGCTCGAGCGCGTCGGCGAACGCGGCTGCGGCTTGCGTCGACGAGGTCCACTCCTTCATCGGCTCACCGAGCACCTGCGCATAGGCCGGAGCGAGGTACGGCAGCTCGAGTGGCGTGTGCCCGGGCGTCGCCGTGGTCGAGATGACGAACGGTGCCTTGTCGTGCGGGCGGCCGTGTCCGGAGATCCGCGCCCAGAGCTTCCATCGCTTCGTCGTCGTCCGTCGCAGCGCGTGAGCCTCGTCCGCGATGATGACGTCCCACGTGTGGTCCTTGACCTTCTCCAACCGGTCCCACGTGATGACCACCCATTCGAGGCCGCCGTCGCCGAGTGCGGTGATCGTGCGGCACCAGTGCCCGATCGTGATCGCGGCGGGTCGGTCGGCCACGACGAGGACCCGCCGCGCAGCTCGGAGATCGGCCACCGCCGTCGCCCCGAGAACCGCGGAGATCGTCTTGCCCACGCCGGGCTCATCGGCCAGCAGGAACTGCCGCCCGCCCGCCGCCGCACGCGCCGCGATCGCGTCGGCCGCCTCGAACTGGATCCTTCGCGGCTCGAGCTCATCGGTCGGTTCGGCGCTGGGCGTCGGATGGTCGGGATTGAGGGAGTTCTCGATGAACCGACCGAGCGTGTGGGGCCCCGGAGCGTACGGCGCGAGGTGTTCGGGCAACGCGCGTCCGACGTGGAGATGGGTCTTGACCGCGGGGTGCCAGGTGGCGCCGTCGACCTGTGTCCCGTACGGAACGTCGAGCACCCACACCCGTTCACCCGGTCCGGCGGCGGGCATCGGCCGCGACTGCTGTCGCGACCCGCCACGGCGCGGAGACGCGGCGCGTCGACGAGCACTGGATCGGCGAGGACTGGCCACCTCAGGACGCTATCGGGGTGTCCGACCCGAACAGAGCTGGCTCGCCCGGGGGAGGCGTCCCGGTCGCCGTCCCCGCTCATCGCCCCTAGGCTCGGGACGCCTTGCGTGCCTTCGAGCGCCCTGGCCTGTGCCGACCGACCACGTCACGGATCCACGATCGATCAGCGAAGGAAGCCCATGTGTCGCGTTCTGGCCTATCTAGGAACCGAAGTCCCGCTGGAAGAGCTGCTGCTCAAGCCAGAGAACAGCCTCATCAACCAGGCCCTCGACCCGGAGCGCCACCCTCAGCTCCAGCTGGCCGGGTGGGGATTCGGAGCGTGGAGCGAGCACCTGCTCAAGCCGGACAAGCCGTTCCTCTATCACCGCCCCATGGCTGCCTTCTACGACGACAACGTCGTCGGCATCGTGCCGAGCCTCCAGGTCAGCACCATGCTCGCCCACGTCAGGGCGGCGGACTACAACTCCAAGACCGTGCTGGCAGATGAGAACTGCCACCCGTTCTCCTTCGAGGGGACGCTGTGGATCGTCGCGCAGAACGGTGACGTACCGAACTGGCAGCTCTTGCAGCGCGAGCTGCTGCAGCATTGCAAGGACGAGTACCTGGAGCAGATGGTGGGCACCACGGACACCGAGTTCCTCTACGTGCTCCTGCTGTCCCTGCTCGAGAGCGACAGCGACGAGGACGTGAAGCGCGCCTTCGAGGAGGTCATGCGACTCCTCGTGCAGGCGATGAAGGATCTCGATCTGCCGGCATTGGCCAAGCTGAAACTGGCTCTGGTCTCCCCGAACCGGATCATCGGGGTCAACGTCGGCACCGGGCACCACGGCGAGCCTGACCCGGCGGGGGACTGGGAGGAGCTGCGCAAGTCCGGTCCCGGCACGGACGACTACGCCCTCTCCATGCTCCTGGAGCCGATGTACCTGCTGATGGGTCGCAACTTCGACCACGACGGCCCGACCTACGACTTCGAGGAGTGCACCGTCGACCACGCGACCGGCGTCATCTTCGCCTCCGAGCCGTTGACCGACAGCAAGGCTGACTGGGGCAGGTTGGAGTTCGGCGAGATCGTGTTCCTCGAGAGGGACGGCGAGCAGATCACCAAGACCGTCGACAAGCTGAAGGTGTAGCGGGCACTCAGGTCGAAGGCCTGTTGTTGTTCGTCATTGGCGGCGAGATGCTGCTGGGGGGCTCGCAGTGCCGCAGATGAGCTCGGCCGAAGCCGCCTTCGATTAGGGGGTCTTCTGGTCTGGCGACGAGGCAGGCGCGGATGGCGCTTCGCTCGACGCGAAGTCGAGCTGTTGGCCGATCGCGTCGGCGATGTGTTTGCCGTGACGCGCGGCCTGATCGACGTACCAGTCCCGCACGGGAGGGACGGCCGCGAGACCAAGGACGAGGCAGAAAGCGACAAACCTCCGAAGGTGACGAGCGAGAAGCCCGGCGTGGTCGGCGAGGTCGAATGGGTCCACGCATCAGATTCTTGAGACCCCCATCGACACTTTCGTCTGGTCCGCCCGACCGACACTGGCGCCGTCATGGCTCCCATGGCGCTGCTTGTCGAGAATCTAGAGGTTAGACCTCCATCGTGAGTTCGCTGACTACAGTCCAAGCATGAATCGCGTGACGCTTTCCGATCAGTGGCACAGCCGAGACCTGCCAGTTCTGGTGGAGACAGCCGATCGGCTTAGGACGTCGCCCACAGTGGCTTCTGGGCAGGTTGCACCAGCGGTCGGCATCGACGCAGCGGAAACCGCCCGTGCCTTTGATGCCCTGATCGGCACCTACCTCTTGGGAAAGGTGCAGCGTACTGGAAACGGCGAGATCTATGTGGCCATCGCGAGCGGAGTCACAGAACGCGGCCGGCGGGCCACCGGCCTTTGGCCGGATGGCGATTCCGCCGTCGAACATTTGCTCTCTGCCCTTCGGCAGGCAGAGGAGCTCACTGATGATCCGGACGACAAGAGCGCGTTGCGGAAGGCGTCCGGACAGTTAGCTTCCGTTTCTCGGAACGTGGTTGCCGAGGTGATCGCTGCTGTAGTAACCCGCCAAGCTGGTTCCTAAGGGTTGGGCGACGACCAAGATCGTGCCTTTCACGACGTTCGCGACCGGCGGGTTCGGTGGTGGCCTCCGTAGCCTTGTCTATTCCACGCCGCGTGAGGAATGCGGCAATATGGCGAGGATTGTGCGGCCGCGAGGCGCACACCGTCAACGAAATAGGCCATGATCGTGGCCGTGACGTTTCCAGACTGGAACGAGCCGGTCCGCCTTCTCGAGGAGCAATCGGGCCCAATAGCCCCGGAGCAACTCAGATTGGCAATGCAGGTCGGCATGTCACTCGCTGGTGATCTCCCTCGCGGAGTCGCCGCCATCCTGCTGGAAGATTATCTGAGACCACAGATCTGGGGAGTCCCGGCACGCGAGGACGCACTTCCGTCCGAGAAACAGCGCGCATTTTTAGAAGCGATCGCCCACGATCGACTATTCGAGCGCACGTCCCTCAGCAGGAGTTTGGCGTCCGCGTGGATCAGTCACTACTTGGCTGCTCGCACCGCCAGAAGGCTACGGGAGCTCAAGTTGGCTGCAGGAGACGTCGTAGTCCGACAGCAGACGTGGTTGGACCGCGACACTGGAGAATTGCACACCTTGGCCGATCGCTACGTCGTCTCAAGTATCGGGGCAAGTGGGTTGGTCTACTTCAAGGGAGGCAATGGCTGGTGCGCCTGGCCCACCAGCTTGGCGCGCTGCGACGCTTTGTAGAGGTATCGCGGCGAAGTGACGCGATCGCAGCCTGCGTGCATTCATCTCCCAGGGTGATAGTCACCGGTGAGGTACCGGAGGAATCGGTCGGCGCGGTCAACGTAGGTGTGCACGGTGCTGTCGCGCTTCCCAGCTCGCCGCAGATCGGTCTCGAACTCGAGCAGCGCGCGTCGCAACTCGAGCATCGTCCAGTTGTCTGTCATTGAACGAGCATGAGTGAAACCACCGGGATCTTGTCTAGTTCCACGGAGTACGCACTGCATGGGACCAATCGCGGCGAAAGGACGCGGTCAGAGGAGAGACGTGGCGGAGCAGGATGACCAGGCGCGTAACCGGAAGTGCATGTCGTGACGCAACGCTCCGACTACTCTCGGCGGAATGACCGAGAACGGCGACCAACTACCTCCGGCCGGGTGGTACCCAGACCACGCCGACGAACGCCAACTTCGCTGGTGGGACGGGAACCAGTGGACGGAGCATCTCGCGCCCAGTCCGCCGGAAATCGCCACAACCCGACCACCCGGCGAGACTAAGCGTCGAAGTCGATTCATGCGTGAGCTCGTGGGCAGCAAGGAAGAGAAGGCCGAGGCGAAGGCCGAGCGGCTCACCGCGAGAACTGAGGCCAATGCCGCGCTGGAGGCCAAGAGTGATCCGAGTCGGCGAGGCGGTCGAACTCCATCGAGTCATCAAGGTCGCCTTCCCTCCTTGGCGCAGATGCTCTCGGAGTTGACTCTGGAGCCACGAAGAGATCCGCTCGACGAACAGGTTGAGGTCGTTGGGGAGACCCACAACATTGCGGGCATTAAGAAGGTCTTCCGAGCCCGGAGTCTTCCGATTCCTAGCCGGGGACTTGAGATCAACGATGCTGAATGCGTTCTGGTACCCGAACCGTGGAACCCGCACGACGCCAATGCCGTGATCGTTTCAATCGACGGTCACCAGGTTGGCCACCTTCCGGCCGCCCTCGCGGAGGATTACGCAGGTCCGTTGGCCGCAATTGCGCGGTCGGGCTTTCTCGTAACAGGCGACGCTCGGGTCTGGGCGAAAGACGACGGGTCGGGAATTGTTAGGGCCCGTGTCACGGTCCTGATACCGGAGGTCGAACTTCTAGCCACCTGATGACTGATTGCGGCGGTATGACGTTGCCACCACGTCCGGCCGGGCGCCTGCGGCGTTTGAAAGGGACCCGGGAGCCGTTCTCAAGAGGCTAAAGTCGCTGCTCGTGAGCTATGAGGTCCCCTTGTCGTTGACGAACTTTCCCAAATGGGTGCCCAATCCGCAGTCGCTGCTCCTTTCGGATGAACTGCTGGTATGGGCGGCGGCAACTCTGGGCGAGCGTGGCCGCGCCCCGTTCAGCGCTGACATTGTACGAGCCGGTCATCGTCGGGTGTCTACGCTCTACGATGCGTTTTCGACCACCTGCGGATGTCACCTTGCCCCGAGCCAGAACTACTTGTCAGGTTCCGATACGACTGAGAGAGCTACCATCTCCTACTTTCTAGGTGGATTGTCCGCAAAGCTCGCGGCGGCTCTCCTAGTTGGCGTTCCATACCTAACGCACTATGACGCGGTCCTTCGAGAACATGGCCGCCCGGTTCGTGGCCGTCGTCCTGACTTTGTCGGAGTTGGCAATCCACCGATCGGTGCACGGGTCACTGTGGAAGCCAAGGGGACCATCGGGAATATCAACAATGCGCTCGATTACGCGGCAGTGCAGGCTAAAGGCGCTGGACGTCGTCCACGCCCTCGCCGCTTGGTTTGGGGGCAACAGGCGCACTTCAACGATCATGGCTGGGGCGAGGCGGTATGGTCTGCCAGCCTTGTTGATCCGCCCGAAGATGACTTCGAATTCCCAGCGACGGGTGACGTCCTCGTGGCGTACTTCGCACCTCTTGTGCGGGACCTATTTTTCCGTGCACAGGTGGAGTCCTACGTAGAGTCACAAGGTTGGTGGATGGCCGAGTTGGGCGAGACAGGCGCCCAAGTTGCAATCCGAAGAGAGATCGCTCTCGCAGCACTCGAGTCGGATGGAGCGGCGCTCGTGGAGCTTTCTCGACTGCATATGAACGGCCCGGACGATCGAGAGCCTCAGCCCGACGAAGTCGAAGCATCTCTTCTGGCCGCCGAGTCGGAACATTGGGGTTCACCAATCTGGCCAGAGCGTGCCGATTTGACTCAAGGAATCGTAGGACCAGACGGGATCGCCGTCCGAACTTCGACCGTCGCAACGTTTAGTCATTCCCTTTGAATGATCGCTCGGCACCGTCCACATTCGCGGTTGGCGGCCGGGCGACTCTCTCCGGCGGTCGCGAACTAAGGTGCGTAGGACGTGACAGCGGTCTCGGTCTTGGTGAACTGCCCTGATTCGTGCGCTCGTGACCATAGATTGTCGCCATGTATGTGCAACGCGTCGACGTGGAGCGTCTTTTGGGCTTCAGGCGGCTACGGGTCGACATGGACCGGGATCTGCAACTCATCGCCGGCCCCAACAACGCTGGTAAGTCCTCCCTCGTCACCGTGCTCGAGACCTTCTTCTCCGACCCCTCATCCGACGACCTCCAGCGGGTGAAACCGCTGCATGACTATTACGTCTCCGGCGGCCCAAGGATGATGTCGAGCATCAAGGTGATCTTTGGTGGCCTCGACGATAAGGAGGCAGCGGAGTTCGAAGACGTCACAGCCCGCGACGGTTCATTGGCCGTCGAGATCGCTTGTACGCGAAAGGGCCAAATCAGTTACCGCGGACGAGGAGACGCCGCACGCTCGCGCGAGGTCTACGAACGAGTGCTCCAGTCCTTCAGCTTCGTGAAGATTCCGTCGGTTAGGGTAAGCGGGGCGGATGCCGACGACGGCGATAGGTCGCTCGCGCGCCTATACGAGACGCTTGAAGGTGTACTCGTCCGCTCCGGAAGCTCCCGTTCCACGCAACTCCAGAAGGATTTCGCAGAAGCCATCAAGCCCGTCGAAGACCTTGTGCGCAAGGTCCTGAGTGAGTCCGTCAGTTCGGTTGCTACTGAGTTGCCCTTCCAGGAGCCAGTTCTTGGAGTCGAACTCCCCGCACCTCAGCATGCGCTGCGAGGAATGCTCCGGGAGGCAGTAATCACGAGCCATGACGACGTTGTGGTTTCGATCGCTGAACGAGGCACCGGGTTTCAGTCCGCCTTAGTACTCGGCATTCTGAGATACGTCTCTGCGAAAAACAGGCAGTCGGGCGCAAACGTCGTGTTTGCCATCGAAGAGCCTGAGGCGTTCCTCCACCCACAGACGCAGAGGGCTATGGCCAAGATTCTGAAGGAGATTGCGCAAGAGTCGCAAGTGCTGGTGACGACGCACAGCCCGGTGCTCGTCGACTCGTTCTCCGTCACTCGTATCGCTCGGCTTCCGCTGAGTCCCGAAGGCATGACGTACACCGCGCGCAAGCCGGACCTAGCAGTCGACGAAGAGGGTCGGCTGACACGTTACTGCGATGCGACTAACAGCGAGTTAGTGTTCGCCAGTTCGGTGATCTTGGTCGAAGGTCATGGCGACAAACTCCTCATCGATTATCTCTTAGAGAGGATTACCGGAGGCGCGGGCGGCCATTATGCACTGGGTATTGCGGTGATTGAGGCATCCGGGATCACTACGATCTCGCATCTTCTCCGGCTCGCTCAACTCTTCGGAGTCCGCGCGTATGTCCTCACCGACAAGGACGGATTGCATAAGAACGGCGAAGGCAAGCGGGCACTCATCGAGATACTGAAGGCGAAAGATCCGAAGCCGCCAACTAGTGTGCTCTCCGACTTGCGGGAGTCGGCGGATCGATCGGTGACAACACTAACGACGGCGCTCGAGCACCAAGCTGAACTCAACGACAAGCTGAGCGAGTGGGACAGTTTCGTACTGAGTTCGGATCTCGAGGGTTTACTCTTCGACACGGTCGGCCAGGCGCAATTGGCTGAGATGCTCGGACCAAACGGGACGGGTGAGGTAAGTGAGGCGACGGCGACCGACTTCGCGACAGGCATCGATGGCCGAGAGGCGATGGCGTCGTGGCTTGGCGCCAAGGGTTGGAATTCCGACCGCAAGAAGACAGGAAAAGCGAAGCCTCACCTGCCTTCGGCCTTGCTGCGGCAGTATCTCAGTACCGAAACTGGACAGCCTCGTGCCGTCAAACCACTACGTATGTGGCTAAAGGGTATTGTCGAAGCGCATAAGCGCGCGCCGCTCTAGATCCAGGCCGACCGATCTGCATCGGTCTTCGCCTGTCCTTTCCCGCTTAGCTGATGGCCTGCTGTCTACGCTGGCTTGAACGATGTTGGCTCGACCCGTTCTATTCGGTAGCGATTGCACCTCACACTGTTTTCGAGATCAGCGGCGCAGGGCCTGCGACCCGGACGGCCCGTCAGTTTGCGCCACTGTGTCCTAATGGCGGAATGCAGCAGCGTCGCGACGACCGCGCTAGGGCGGGCAACTTGGTACCAAGCTGTCGCTCCCGCGACCGCAACGTCGAAACTTCCGGCCGGACCGGCGGGCATTCAGCGGTCGAGCGAAGCCTGAGCGAACCCCACTGATAACCTGACGCAGAACCATCCTTTAACCACCGTCCTGTGAGGCGGAGAAGGAGGTCGGGCTTGAGCACCGTCATGGATGCCACCGACATCTCGCGTGCGCTGACACGCATCACCCACGAGATCCTCGAGCGAAATCGCGACGCCGAAGGCGTGGTGATCCTGGGGATTCCCACCCGCGGGGTCGAGCTCGCCGAGCGGATCGCCGCGAAGATGGCCGAGGTCGAGGGGACCACCATCAAGCCGGGCGCGCTCGACGTCACGATGTACCGCGACGACCTGCGCCTGAAGGCTCCGCGCGCGCTCGAGGCCACCAACGTCCCCGAGGACATCGACGGCCGCGTCGTCGTCCTGGTCGACGACGTCCTCATGAGCGGCCGCACGATCCGCGCCGCGCTCGACGCGCTGAGTGACCTCGGTCGCCCCAAGGCCGTGCAGCTCGCCGTCCTCGTCGACCGCGGCCACCGCGAGCTGCCGATCCGGGCCGACTTCGTTGGCAAGAACTTGCCCACCTCGAAGACCGAGAAGGTCCGCGTCCGGCTCACCGAGACCGATGGCGCCGCCGACTCCGTGTCGATCGAGGGGAGCGACGCATGAAGCACCTCCTGAGCGCCGGCGACCTGAGCCGTGACGAGGCCACCCTGATCCTCGACACCGCCGAGCAGCTGCTGAGCGTCGCCCAGCGACCCATCAAGAAGCTCCCCACCCTGCGCGGCCGCACGATCGTCAACCTGTTCTTCGAGGACTCCACGAGGACCCGGATCAGCTTCGAGGCCGCCGCGAAGCGCCTCTCGGCCGACGTCATCAACTTCAGCGCCAAGGGCTCCAGCGTCAGCAAGGGCGAGAGCCTCAAGGACACCGCGCTCACGCTGCAGGCGATGGGTGCCGACGCGGTCGTCATCCGCCACCACGCCTCGGGCGCACCGCACCGCCTCGCCACCTCCGAGTGGACCAAGGGCGCCGTGGTCAACGCCGGCGACGGCACCCACGAGCACCCCACGCAGGCCCTGCTCGACGCGTTCACGATGCGCTCGCGCCTGGGTGACCTGGCCGGCAAGAACGTCACGATCGTCGGCGACGTGCTGCACAGCCGCGTCGCACGCTCGAACGCGCTGCTGCTCGACACGCTGGGCGCGAACGTCACGCTCGTCGCCCCGCCCACGCTGCTGCCGGTGGGCGTCGAGACCTGGCCGGTCGAGACCTCCTACGACCTCGACGCCAGCCTCGAGAAGGCCGACGCCGTGATGATGCTGCGCGTCCAGCGCGAGCGGATGAACGCCTCGTTCTTCCCCAGCGCCCGCGAGTACAGCCGCCGCTACGGGCTCGACGTCGCCCGCATGAACCGGCTGCCCGACCACGCGCTCGTCCTGCACCCCGGACCCATGAATCGGGGCATGGAGATCAACGCCGACGTGGCCGACAGCGACCGCTCGGTGATCGTCGAGCAGGTCACGAACGGCGTTGCCGTGCGGATGGCGGTGCTCTACCTGCTGCTGGGTGGGGCTACGGAGGGGGAGAGCGCATGACGTGTGATCTCGATACGCGTCTCGCTTCGCTCGCCAGCTACTCGATCACCGGGGCGGCGCTCCGTAACTACTCGATCACCGGGGCGGCGCTCCGTAACTACTCGATCACCGGGGCGGCGCTCCGCAGCTACTCGATCACCGGAATGGAGAACGCATGAGCACCGTCATCAAGGGCGCCCGGATCCTGGGCGACGAGGCGACCGACATCCTCATCGAGGACGGGGTCATCACGGCCATCGGCGCCGACCTCAGCGGTGACGAGACGGTGGACGCCACCGGACTCATCGCGCTGCCCGGTCTGGTCGACCTCCACACCCACCTGCGCGAGCCCGGCCGCGAGGACGCCGAGACCGTCCTCACCGGCACGCAGGCCGCCGCGCGCGGCGGGTTCACCTGCGTCTTCGCGATGGCCAACACCGAGCCCGTCGCCGACACCGCCGGCGTCGTCGAGCAGGTCTGGCGCCTCGGGCGCGAGCACGGCTACGCCGACGTCCAGCCCATCGGCGCCGTCACCGTCGGCCTGGCGGGGGAGCGGCTCTCCGAGCTCGGCGCGATGGCCGACTCGGCCGCCCAGGTCCGCGTCTTCAGCGACGACGGCAAGTGCGTCAGCGACGCCGTCCTGATGCGCCGCGCGCTGGAGTACGTCAAGGCGTTCGACGGCGTCATCGCCCAGCACGCCCAGGAGCCCCGCCTCACCGAGGGCGCCCAGATGAACGAGGGCCCGCTGTCCGGCGAGCTCGGCCTCACCGGCTGGCCCGCGGTCGCCGAGGAGGCGATCATCGCCCGCGACGTCTTGCTGGCCGAGCACGTCGGCAGCCGCCTGCACGTGTGCCACCTGTCCACCCGCGGCTCGGTCGAGATCGTGCGCTGGGCCAAGAGCCGCGGCATCGACGTCACCGCTGAGGTCACGCCGCACCACCTGCTGCTCGACGACGAGCTGGTCCGCAGCTACGACCCGATCTTCAAGGTCAACCCGCCGCTGCGCAGCAAGGACGACGTCCTCGCCGTCCGCGAGGGCCTGGCCGACGGCACGATCGACATCGTCGCCACCGACCACGCCCCGCACCCCATGGAGGACAAGGAGTGCGAGTGGGGTGCCGCCGCCTTCGGGATGATCGGCCTCGAGACCGCCCTGTCGATCGTCCAGCAGACGATGGTTGACACCGGATCGCTGTCCTGGAGCCGCGTCGCCGAGGTCATGAGCGCGAACCCGGCGCGCATCGGCCGCGCCACCGGTCACGGCCGCCCGCTGGCGGTCGGTGAGCCGGCCCACGTCGTGCTCTACGCCCCGTCGGTCACCCGTACGATCGAACCCGCCGACACCGCGAGCCTCTCGCGCAACACGCCGTACGCCGGAAGGGAACTCCCGGGCCGCGTGGTAGCGACGTTCCTCGCCGGCAAGCCCACCGTCCTGGAAGGAAAGCTGCAGTGACGTTCACCCCCGCCATCCTCGTGCTCGAGGACGGACGCACCTTCCGCGGCCGCTCCTACGGCGCCATCGGCACCACGGTCGCCGAGATCGTCTTCAACACCGGCATGACCGGCTACCAGGAGACGCTCACCGACCCGTCCTACCGCGGCCAGATCGTCGTCATGACGGCCCCGCACATCGGCAACACCGGCGCCAACGCCGAGGACTTCGAGTCCGGACGCGTGTGGGTCGACGGCTACGTCGTGCGCGACCCCGCCCGCCAGCGCTCCAACTGGCGCTCCGACCGCTCGCTCGACGACCTGCTCGCCGAGCAGGGCGTCGTGGGCATCAGCGGCATCGACACCCGCGCCCTCACCCGCCACCTGCGCGAGCGCGGCTCCATGCGCGCCGGCATCAGCACCGAGGTCCTCGACCCCGAGGCCCTGCTGGAGCAGGTCACGGCCGCGCCGAGCATGACCGGCTCGAACTACCTGGCCGACGTCACCGTCGACGAGGCGCACGTCGTGCCGGCCGAGGGCGACAGGAAGTACACCGTCGTCGCGCTCGACCTCGGCATCAAGGGGATGACCCCGAAGCTGATGGCCCAGCGCGGCATCGAGGTGCACGTGCTGCCCGCCACCTCCACGCTCGACGAGGTGCTCGAGCTCAACCCCGACGGCGTCTTCATGTCGAACGGCCCCGGCGACCCCGCCACGGCCGACCACCAGGTCGAGCTCGTGCAGGGCGTGCTGGAGCGCGGAACCCCGTACTTCGGCATCTGCCTGGGCAACCAGATCTTCGGCCGCGCGCTCGGCCGGGGCACCTACAAGCTCAAGTACGGCCACCGCGGCGTGAACCAGCCGGTCCAGGACCGCACCACGGGCAAGGTCGAGATCACGGCGCACAACCACGGGTTCGCCGTGGACGCGCCGCTCGATGCCGACTTCGAGACGCCCTACGGCCCCGCGCGGGTCACCCACGTGTGCCTGAACGACGACGTCGTCGAGGGCATCGCGCTGCTGGACCGCCCCGGGTTCAGCGTCCAGTACCACCCCGAGGCCGCTGCGGGTCCGCACGACGCCGGGTACCTCTTCGACCGCTTCACCGACCTCATGGAGGCAGCCCGTGCCGAAGCGCACTGACATCGAGTCAATCCTCGTCATCGGGTCCGGCCCGATCGTCATCGGCCAGGCCTGCGAGTTCGACTACTCCGGCACGCAGGCCTGCCGCGTGCTGCGCGAGGAGGGCATCCGCGTCATCCTCGTGAACTCCAACCCGGCCACGATCATGACCGACCCGGAGTTCGCCGACGCCACGTACGTCGAGCCCATCACGCCCGAGTACGTCGAGAAGGTCATCGCCGCCGAGCGTCCCGACGCCCTGCTGGCCACCCTCGGCGGCCAGACCGCGCTCAACTGCGCCATGCAGCTGGACGCGGCCGGGATCCTGGAGAAGTACGGCGTCGAGCTGATCGGCGCGTCCATCGACGCGATCGAGAAGGGCGAGAACCGCGAGACCTTCAAGGCGATCGTCGAGGACCTGCCCGCCGAGTGGGGCGCCGAGGTGGCCCGCTCGGTCATCTGCCACACCATGGCCGAGTGCGAGGCCGGCGTCGACGAGCTGGGTGGCTACCCGGTCGTCGTGCGGCCCTCGTTCACGATGGGCGGCTCGGGCTCCGGCCTGGCGTACGACCACGACGACCTGCTGCGCATCGCCGGCAGCGGACTGGCGCTCAGCCCCACCACCGAGGTGCTCCTGGAGGAGTCCATCCTCGGCTGGAAGGAGTACGAGCTCGAGGTCATGCGCGACACCGCCGACAACGTGGTGATCGTCTGCTCCATCGAGAACCTCGACCCGATGGGCGTCCACACCGGCGACTCGATCACCGTCGCGCCGGCCATGACCCTCACCGACGTCGAGTACCAGCGCCTGCGCGACATCTCGATCGGTGTCATCCGCGAGGTCGGCGTCGACACCGGCGGCTGCAACATCCAGTTCGCGGTGAACCCCGTCGACGGCCGCATCGTCGTCATCGAGATGAACCCGCGCGTCTCGCGCTCATCGGCGCTCGCGTCGAAGGCCACCGGCTTCCCGATCGCCAAGATCGCCGCCAAGGTCGCCATCGGCTACACGCTCGACGAGATCCCGAACGACATCACGCAGGAGACGCCCGCCAGCTTCGAGCCCACGCTGGACTACGTCGTCGTCAAGGTGCCGCGGTTCGCCTTCGAGAAGTTCCCGGCCGCCGACGCCACGCTGACCACGCACATGAAGTCCGTCGGCGAGGCCATGGCCATCGGCCGCAACTTCACCGAGGCCCTGCAGAAGGCGCTCCGCTCGCTCGAGCGCCCTGACGCCGTGTTCTCGTGGGAGCGCGAGTGGGTCGACCTCGACAAGGAGGCGCTGGTGAAGTCGGCCTCCGTGCCGCACGACGGCCGCCTGCGCGAGGTGATGGACGCGCTGCGCGCCGGCGCCACGCCCGAGGAGGTCTTCGAGGCCACCGCGATCGACCCGTGGTTCGTCGACCAGCTGGCCCTGCTCAACGAGGTCGCCGCCGAGGTGACCGCCGCCGAGCGCCTCACGCCCGAGCTGCTTCAGCACGCCAAGCGCCACGGCTTCTCCGACGCCCAGATCGGCCGTATCCGCGGGCTCTCCGAGGAGGTCGTGCGCGGCGTCCGGCACGCGCTGGGCGTCCGCCCCGTCTACAAGACGGTCGACACCTGCGCCGCCGAGTTCGCCGCCAAGACCCCATACCACTACTCGTCCTACGACGAGGAGACCGAGGTCGAGCCCCGCGAGCGCGAGGCCGTCATCATCCTCGGCTCGGGCCCGAACCGCATCGGCCAGGGCATCGAGTTCGACTACTCGTGCGTGCACGCGTCGCTGGCGCTGTCCGAGGCCGGCTACGAGACCATCATGGTCAACTGCAACCCCGAGACCGTCTCCACCGACTACGACACCAGCGACCGGCTGTACTTCGAGCCGCTCACCCTGGAGGACGTGCTCGAGGTCGTGCACGCCGAGCAGCAGGCCGGCCCCGTTGCCGGCGTCGTCGTGCAGCTCGGCGGCCAGACGCCGCTCGGCCTCGCCGCCGGCCTCAAGGCCGCGGGCGTGCCGATCGTGGGCACCCAGCCCGAGGCGATCGACCTCGCCGAGGAGCGCGGCGCGTTCGGGCGAGTCCTGGCCGACGCCGGGCTGCCCGCGCCGAAGCACGGCACCGCCACCACGTTCGAGGGCGCCAAGCGGATCGCCGACGAGATCGGCTACCCGGTCCTCGTCCGCCCGTCCTACGTGCTCGGCGGCCGCGGCATGGAGATCGTCTACGACGAGGAGTCGCTCTCGACCTACATCGAGAACGCCACCGAGATCTCGCCCGACCGCCCCGTCCTGGTCGACCGCTTCCTCGACGACGCGGTCGAGATCGACGTCGACGCGCTCTTCGACGGCGAGGAGCTGTTCCTCGGCGGCGTCATGGAGCACATCGAGGAGGCCGGCGTGCACTCCGGCGACTCGGCCTGCGCCCTGCCCCCGATCACGCTCGGCAGCACCGAGATCGACCGGATCCGCGCCTCCACCGAGGCGATCGCCCGCGGCGTGGGCGTGCACGGCCTGATCAACATCCAGTTCGCGCTCAGCTCCGACACGGTCTACGTGCTGGAGGCCAACCCGCGCGCCTCGCGCACGGTGCCGTTCGTCTCCAAGGCGACGAACACGCAGCTGGCCAAGGCTGCGGCTCGCCTGATGCTCGGCGAGTCGATCGCCGACCTGCGCGCCGCCGGCGTCCTGCCCGCCGAGGGCGACGGAGGCCGGCTGCCGGCCACCGCGCCAATCGCGGTCAAGGAGGCGGTCATGCCGTTCAACCGGTTCCGCACCTACGACGGTCGATATGTCGACACGCTGCTCGGCCCCGAGATGCGCTCGACCGGCGAGGTCATGGGCATCGACGCGTCGTTCGGCTCGGCGTTCGCCAAGAGCCAGTCGGCCTCGGGCGCGTACAACGGCCTGCCCACCTCGGGCACGGTCTTCGTCTCGGTGGCCAACCGCGACAAGCGCCACATGATCTTCCCGATCAAGCGCCTGGCCGACCTCGGCTTCGAGATCCTCGCGACGAGCGGCACGGCCGAGGTCCTCGAGCGCAACGGCGTGAAGGCCACGGTCCTGCGCAAGCTCCACGAGGACGACTCGCAGGGCAGCACCGTCGTGGAGAAGATCAACGACCGTGAGGTGCAGCTGATCGTCAACACGCCGCACGGCCTGGGCAGCGGCGCGAACGCCCGCGTCGACGGCTACGAGATCCGCACGGCCGCCGTGGCCGAGGGGATCCCGTGCCTCACCACCGTGCAGGCGCTCGCCGCCGCCGTGCAGGGCATCGAGGCCGAGATCGCCGGCAGCATCGGCGTGCGGTCGCTGCAGTCGTGGGCGGAGACGGTCACGCGATGAGCTTCGGGAGCCGCGCCCACGTGGCGATGCAGGCGTACGGTCCGCTGTGCGTCGGCATCGACCCGCACGCCCAGCTCCTCGAGCAGTGGGGCCTCGAGGACTCGGTCGAGGGACTCGACCGGTTCGCCGCCACGTGCGTGGAGGCGTTCGCGGGCAAGGTCGCGTTCGTGAAGCCGCAGTCCGCGTTCTTCGAGCGCTTCGGTGCGGCCGGGGTGGCGATCCTGGAGCGCACGCTGCAGGACCTGCGGCACACCGGCTCGCTGACGATCCTCGACGTCAAGCGCGGCGACATCGGCTCCACCGCGACGGCGTACGCCGACGCCTACCTGGACGACGACGCCCCGATGGCGGCCGACGCGATCACCGTGAGTCCCTACCTGGGCTTCGGCTCGCTGACGCCGTTCTTCGCGGCGGCGGAGAAGAACGACGCGGGCGTGTTCGTGCTGGCGTTCACCTCGAACCCCGAGGCGATCCGCTTCCAGGCCGCCACGACGTCGTCAGGCATGTCGGTGGGCGACGAGATCCTCGTCGAGCTCGGGCAGGCCAACGAGGGTGCCTCCCCGATGGGCTCCTTCGGTGCCGTCATCGGTGCCACCGTGGCCCACCTCGACACGCAGCGCCTCGGCTTCAACGGCCCGATCCTCGTGCCGGGCTTCGGCGCCCAGGGCGGAACGATCGAC
Organism: Aeromicrobium phoceense; assembly: GCF_013868155.1. Lineage (NCBI taxonomy): Bacteria > Bacillati > Actinomycetota > Actinomycetes > Propionibacteriales > Nocardioidaceae > Aeromicrobium > Aeromicrobium phoceense. The sequence continues at coordinate 2,530,144 of NZ_JACEOG010000001.1, read as the reverse complement.
GACCTGCGCCGCCTCTTCGAGACCGTCACCGACCAGATCGTCCCGTCCACCTCGCGCGACGTCCTGGCGAAGGGCCCCGACGTCAACGCCCTGCGCGCAGCCGCCGCCGCGACCAACGACGCGCTGTCCCTGCTGTAGCCCTGGGAGTGACCTTTCGGGGGTCTCACACGGCGTGTCGCCCCCGCGAACGTCACTGCCAGCGCTCCGTCAGCTCACCAGCCGGCGCCGAAGCAGACGAACGAGGTGGGGCGGTCGCCGGTCGCTTCGGCGAGCGCGACGGCCGGGGGAGTGCCCGCGGCCATGAGCTGGTGCACGTCCTGCAGGACCTCGCAGGCCTCGTCGTCCGCCACCGCGGCAGGGGAGGCGATCACGCAGCGCGCGCCGGCGTGCAGCCACGCGGTGACCATGCCCAGCGACTCCTCGGCCCAGCGCTGTGTGGAGCGGCCGACCTCGCACGCGGACAGGATGACGATCTGCGGCACCGTGGCGATCCGGTCGAGGTCGTAGCCGAACAGCGGTCCGTCCTCGAGCAGCACGCCGGAGAACAACGGGTTCTCGGCTGCGTGGCGGCCGTGGGCCGAGACGTGCAGCAGGTCCACACCGTCGGCGAGGTCGAGCGTGGCCGCCACGGTGGCGCTCGCATCGGTGAGCGCGCTGGAGCCCGTCCAGTGGGCCGCCGACTGCTTGCCCTCCTCCACGGCACGTGCGACGCCGGGTCCGGCGACGAAGCCCGCGCTGCGTGGTGCGCGGAGGTCGCGTGTGGCCAGCCACCGCGTGGCCGTGACCGGCACGGTGACCGGGCGCCCGGTGAAGCCCGGCAGCATCGACCACGGCAGGCCCGACAGCAGCCCCGCCGGCGTGATCACCACGCGTCGGTCACCCAGGTGGGGAAGCACAGGATCGACCAGGAGTCGTGAGAGCTCCACCAGCCGCCGGTCACGCGATCCACGCACCGCTCGCTGCATCGCCGGCATCAGGGTGGCGGCGGCCATGTCGAGGTCGGCCTGCAACCCACCGAGCCGCTCGACGAGGGGACCGTGGGGGCCGAGGTCCAGCAGGACCGGCTCGCCGTCGGTGATCACCAGGGCGTGCACCCGGCGCCGGTCCCACAGGTAGCTCACGAGCGCGTCGCGGTCGCCGAGGGAGTCGGTCAGCTCGGCGGGCTCGACCACGTCGCCGACCTCGCCGGACCCGCGCTCGAGCCAGGCGCGGTGCCGCACCCGGTCGCGCAGGCGCGCGAGCTCCCGGGCCTCGGGCGACCCCTCGTCCGGCTCCTCCACGGTGAGCTGGCGGATCTGGGTGAGGTCGTCGGCGGCGTCGGCATCCACGGGCGGCCGCACGGGCACGACGCGACTGGTCAGCTCTCGCGCGCGCTCGGACCACTCCAGGACCAGCGACGGGTCGCCCGAGGCGAGGGCCTCGCGGATGCCGGTGAGCGCCAGGGCGCGACCGCTGCCGGCCACGCCGACGGCGAGGTCGAGGCTGCCGAACGACGACTGCCAGTCGTGCAGGAGGTCGAGTCCGCGGCGCAGGTGGGCGAGTCCTTCGCGTCGTCGACCGCGCACCAGCGAGCGGGCGGCCATCGCCGACCGCTCGAGCAGTCGCTCGGTGAGGCCGTCGCGCTCGGTGGTGCGGCCGCGCTTCAGCAGCAGGGTCGCCCGCTCGGGATCACCCAGGACGGCCGCGAAGCGGGCTGCGAGCAGGTCGAGCAGCTGGGCGAAGTGGTCGAGGCCGTGCTGCCGCAGGGCACCGGAGGTCTCCTCTGCGCGATCGAGCCATGCCACGGTCGGCGGCGCGATCGAGGTCTCGGCCGCCAGCGCGACCGTGTCGGCGCGCAGCGCCCACCACTCGCTGCCCGTGCCGCGCAGGCGCCGCGCCGCCTGCCGCGCCAGCCGGCGCGACCGGCGCGGATCGGTGAACAGCAGGACCCGCGCGGCGGTGGCCTCGCACTCGCCCTGGTGCTGGCGCAACCGTGCCTGGGCGAAGACGCGGGCGGCCGCGAGGATGAGGTCGACCGCCTCGTGGGTCTCGCCGGCCGCCAGCAGCGCCTCGGCGGTGTCCTGGTCACACACGGCGGCGGCGACGGGGGAGAGGTCGGCCAGGTGCACGCGCGCCGCGTCCATCGCCGCGAGGGCCCCGACGAGGTCGCCGCTCTGCAGCGCCGCGTAGCCGTCGTTGTGGCGCGCCTGGGCCCACCCGGTCTCGTCGCCGGCCGCATCGAAGAGCGCGGCCGCCTCGTCGAAGTCGTGGCGCGCCCGCTCGAGGCGCCACTGCTGCAGGTGCAGCACGCCGCGGTTCATCAGGGCGTTCGCCCGGGCCGTGCCCGTCAGCGCGGGAACGGCGAGGTCGTACAGGGCCGACGCCCGGTCGGCGTCGCCCGCGTTCAGGTGCAGACCCGCTCGCTGGCTGTGCACGAGCGCACGCACCGCCGGCGCTCGCGCCAGCCTCGCGGCCTCGTCGCACCGTCGCAGGGCCTCCTCCGCATCGCCGAGCGTGGACTCGACGTGCGAGAGGTTGACCAGGATCCGCACCTCGCGCTCGGGATCGGCGTTGCGCTCCAGTGCCGTCAACAGCTGCCGCCGTGCCGTGCGGTACCGACCGGCGTCCATCGAGGCTCGGCCCCGCCGGTGCAGCTCAACGGCCGAGAGCACGGGACCTCACTCCGGGTCGGTGAGGCGACCGATCGCGGCGATCGCCCGCTCCACGGCCTGCGCCGGATCGTCGGCGGTTCCCTCCACCGGGAGGTCCTTCGCCAGCGCGGACGCCAGCTGGGCTGCGAACACGGGCGCGGCGAACGACGACCCGCTCCACACCGCGAAGCCGCTCGCGAAGTCGTCGGGGTCGACGGTCTCGCGGGTGCGGCCACGGAAGGTGGCGCGCGCGATCGGCTGGAGACCACCCTCGAACGGCGGGATGGTGCTGACGAGAGAGGCGCCCGGCCGGTACACGTGGACCCACGGCCCGGTGTTCGTGAACATCGCGTCGGTCCGTCCGTTCGGGTTCAGCGCACCGACGGCGACGATCGGCGTGGCGCGGGGGTCGCGGCGCACGAGCTCGTCGGCCGGGTTCTCCCACGGCCCGAAGGCGGCGGGGAAGAGGGGGCGGGACGTCGCGTCGTTGCCCGCCGCGCACACCACGGTGGTGCCCGTCCGGCCGATCAGGGCGAGCAGCTCGTACAGCGTCGGGTCGAACTCCAGGTCGTACGGCGTCTCGTGGTAGTAGCCGAAGGACAGGTTCAGCACGTCGAGGCTCAACCCGTTCTTCGCACCGTCCCCGGCGCGGACGAGCTGCGTGATGCGGATCAGGGCGGTGACGAAGTCGGACTCGGCGAGCGTGCCGTCGGAGTCCATCACCCGCCACCAGTGGATGTCGGCGTCGGGGCAGCCCTGGTGCAGCAGGCCCACGATGAACGTCCCGTGGCCCGAGGCATCGTCGATCGAGCCGTCGAGCGGGCCGCTGACGTTGCCGAGCGTCTCGGGGTCGGTGGGCGCGTCGTCGCGCCCGATGGTGACTCCCGAGATCAGCTTCGTGCCGTCCTTGACCGCGCCGTTGGTGAACCAGGCGTGCTTGCCGCAGCCGGAGTCCAGTACCCCGACCCGCGGGCGGCGCTGGCCGTCGGGGTCGTCGGGGGAGCGAGTGGGGGCCGGGCCGACCCAGGCCACCGGCTGACGTCCGCCGGAGCCGACGTCGCCGTACGAGTCGACAGCCATGCTCGCGCCTCGCGTGAACGGGGCGCCGCGGGTGAAGGGCGCGCCCCGCGTGAACGGGGCTCCGCGGGTGAACGGAGCCCCTCGCGTGAACGGCGCACCCCGCGTGAAGGGAGCACCGCGGGTGAACGGAGCGCCCCTCGTGAACGGGCTGCTCTGCAGGACGTGGTCGAGACCGATGCCGTGCAGCAGGTCGGTTCCCTTCTCGGGCTCGCGACCCATCGCCAGGGCTCGCGCGGCCTGGAGCAGCGACCAGGCGTCCGGCGGCCGGGCGTGCGAGCGTGCGGTGGCGGAGATGACGACGCGAGCCATCCCGACACTGCCGGTGGTGGTGAGCCACGGGTACCGCTCGGCACGCTCCCGGCGCTCTTCCTCGGTCTCCTCGACCTCGATGCGCGGGTAGGTCTCGTCCTCGACAACCTGCCAGTTGAAGACCGCGGCGGCTTCCTTCAGCAGCTCGATGGCCGCATCGACGTCGACGAGCGTGGAGATGAGCAGCTTCGTGGAGAGGTACGCCGTGGGGTGGGCCTCACGCCCGCCGGGACCCACCGTCGCCTTGGAAGGGTCGAGGGTCGCCCCCTCGCGGGCAGCGACGCTCTCGAGGTCCTGCTCCCGCTCCCACGGGTCCTGCTCTTCCCAGCGTGGTGGCTCCTGGCCAGTCGGACGCATCCGGTGCTCCTCAGATCTCGAAGGTGGGGGTCGCCAGCTCGGTGTCACCCGAGAAGTAGATGCGGATCAGGCCGGCCGGCAGGGACTCGAACTCGAACCGGCCGTCGATGACGTCCGCGGTCCACGTCTGGTCGCCCGAGGTGAGGCGTGCCTCGCTGGCCCCGGTGCCGGTGACCCAGCCGTCGACGCGGCGGGTGGTCTCGTCGACCTCGGCCACGCGCAGCAGGATGGACGCCTCGTCGTGGGAGAACTCGATGGTGATGACGCCCGAGCCGCGGGTGCCGACCAGCTCGGTGCTGCGGCCCAGCAGGCTCAGCAGCTCGTAGTCGGCATCGAGGCTCTCGGCGGCGATGGCGGCGATCATCGCGTCGGCCAGGTGGGCCGGCGGTGGATCGAGCACCTCGTACATCGCTCGCAGGTTGGTGAAGATCGGATCGCGTTCGGTCATGACGTGGCCCCCTCGCCGGAGATGACGGCCTTGAGCTTCTCGAGGCAGCGTCGGCGTGTCGGGCCGATGCTCCCCACGGGCATGCCCAGGTCCTCGGAGATGTGCTGGTAGTCGGGCCGGTCATCGAAGGCGATCACGCGCAACAGGCGCTGGCAGCGCTCGTTGAGCTGCGCGACCGCCGACCACAGCCGGTGGTTCTCGTCGGCCGAGACGGCCTCGGACTCGGCGGCGGGCGAGCTGGGCAGCGCAGGCGCCAGCAGCTCGTCGTCGACCGCGTCCTCGCGCCGGTTCCGCGAGGCGACCCGCCACGCCTGGCGGCGGGCCGTGATGATGAGCCACGAGGAGACCGCACGCGGGTTGTCCACGCTGTCGGCCTTGCGCACGAGTGTCAGCCAGGTGAACTGGATGACGTCCTCGCACACGTCCTCGTCGAGCCGGTAGGCGCGCACCACGTGCCACAGCACGGGGGTCATCTCGCGCACGAGTTCGTCGATCGCTCCGCGGTCCCCGTCACGCCAGCGTGCGAAGGCCTCGCCGGAGCGGATCCACGGGCCGTCGTCGGATTCTGCTGGTTCGTGTGACTTTTCGCTGGTCACGAAGTTCATTGTGCGCACATCCGGGACGAGGCAGGAAGAGGGCGCGCTGATACACGCGGTCGACGGACCGCCGGCCGGACGGTGCTCGCTAGTAACCTGTCGGGGTGCGACGACCCTCCCTGCTGCTGTCCGTGGTCCTCGGTCTCGCGACCCTGACGGGCTGCTCCGGCGGGGGGCCCTACTGCGACGCGGTCGACGCGGGCCGCGACTCGCTGGCCACCTTCGGCCAGCAGAACGACGCCGCGTTCGCCACCTACGCCGACGTCACGACGAAGGTCGCCCACGAGGCGCCCGAGGACATCGCGAAGCAGTGGACCGACATCGCCAAGGCGACCAAGAAGGTCGTGATCGCCCACCGCAAGGCCGACTTCGCGCTCGAGGACATGAAGAGCGAGGAGAAGGTGAACGCCCTGTCCCAGCAGGACATCGACCGGATCACCGCCGCCCACGAGGCCTTCAACGACACGAAGGCCCAGCGCGAGGACGTGGTCGAGCACGTGAACGACGAGTGCGGCATCGACCTGTCGAAGAAGTGAGGAGTTGACCGTGGCCCTGCCCCAGCTGACCGACGAACAACGCCGCGAGGCGCTGGCCAAGGCGGCCGCCGCCCGCCAGGTGCGTGCCGAGGTGAAGAACCGCCTGCGCCACTCCGGCGCGAGCGTCGCCGACGTGCTGGCCGAGGCCAAGCGCAACGAGGCCGTCGCCAAGATCAAGGTGCTCGACCTGCTCCAGAGCATCCCCGGAATCGGGAAGCTGACGGCCCAGCAGATCATGGCCGACCTGAGCATCGCCGAGAGCCGCCGCCTGCGCGGCCTCGGCACGAACCAGGCCAAGGGCCTCATCGCCGAGATCGCCCGCCGTGGCTGAACCACGCAGTGCTGAACACCGCGGTCGCCTGATCGTGCTGGCCGGGCCCACCGCGGTCGGCAAGGGCACGGTGGCGGCGTGGGTGCGCGAGCACCACCCCGAGATCTGGATGTCCGTCTCGGCCACCACCCGGCCCGCCCGGCCGGGCGAGGTCGACGGCCGGCACTACCACTTCGTGACCCCCGAGGAGTTCGACCACCTCATCGCCACCGACGGCCTGCTCGAGTACGCCACGGTCCACGGCGTCAACCGCTACGGCACGCCGCGCGCCGCCGTGGAGGAGAAGCTGGCGCAGGGCGAGTCGGTCCTGCTGGAGATCGACCTGCAGGGCGCCCGCCAGGTGCGCGAGCGGTTCCCCGAGGCGTTCCTGGTGTTCCTGGCGCCGCCCAGCTGGGACGAGCTGGTCAACCGCCTCGTCGGCCGCGGCACCGAGACCGAGGCCGAGCGCGAGCGTCGCCTGGCCACCGCCCGCGAGGAGCTGGCGGCAGTGTCGGAGTTCGACGCCACCATCGTCAACACCGAAGTCGAGGAAGCGGGGCGGGAGTTGGTAGACTTGTTCAGATCACGCCCGCCAGCCGACCCTGCCGGGTAATCCTCGAACTTCTGGAGATTCTGAGTGTCCACGACACGTTCTGCCGCCGAAGGCATCACCAACCCGCCGATCGACGACCTGCTCGAGAAGGCGGACTCCAAGTACAAGCTCGTCCTCTACAGCGCCAAGCGCGCTCGCCAGATCAACGCGTACTACTCCCAGCTCGGCGAGGGCCTGCTCGAGTACGTCGGCCCGCTGCTCGAGACCGAGGTCCAGGAGAAGCCCCTGTCGATCGCGCTGCGCGAGATCAACGCCGGCCTGCTGACCGTCGAGGACATCACCCCCGACGCCGACGCGCCCGCGACCACCGACGAGGCCTGAGCCTGACGTCGCGATGAGTCGCATCGTCCTCGGCGTCACCGGCGGCGTCGCCGCCTACAAGGCGGCGCTGCTGCTGCGCCTGTTCACCGAGGCCGGGCACGACGTCCGCGTCGTGCCCACCGAGTCCGCGCTGGAGTTCGTCGGCGCCCCCACGTGGGAGGCCCTCTCGGGGAACCCGGTCCAGCCCGGCGTGTTCGAGAACGTCCCCCAGGTCCCGCACGTGAAGCTGGGCCAGACCGCCGACCTCGTCGTCGTCGCCCCGGCGACGGCCAACACCCTGGCCCGCGCGGCGCACGGGCTGGCCGACGACCTGCTGACCAACACGCTGCTCACCGCCCGGTGCCCGGTCGTGATGGCTCCGGCCATGCACACCGAGATGTGGGAGCACCCCGCCACGGTCGCCAACGTCGTCACACTGCGTGAGCGCGGCGTGCTGGTCATCGAGCCCGACTCCGGGCGCCTCACCGGCGCCGACACCGGCCCCGGCCGGCTGCCCGATCCCGAGGCCATCCACGCGGTGTGCCTGCAGGTGCTGCAGGGCCGCCCGCGCGACCTCGCCGGCCAGCACGTCGTGGTCTCGGCCGGTGGCACGCGCGAGTTCCTCGATCCGGTGCGATTCCTGGGCAACCGCTCGTCGGGTCGCCAGGGGATCGCCCTCGCCGAGGCGGCCCTCGCCCGCGGTGCCACGGTCACGCTGGTGGCCGCCAACGTGTCGATCGACGTGCCCGCCGGCGCCGAGGTGGTCCGGGTCGTCACCACGTCCGAGCTGCGCGAGGCGATGCTCAAGGCCGCCGAGTCCGCCGACGCCGTCGTGATGGCGGCCGCACCGGCCGACTTCCGGCCGGCGTCCTTCGCCGACGCGAAGATCAAGAAGCAGCCCGACGGCGTCGCGCCGTCGATCGAGCTGATCGAGAACCCCGACATCCTCGTCGAGCTCGTCCGCACCCGCTCGGGTCGCCGTCCGGTCATCGTCGGATTCGCCGCCGAGACCGGCGACGCGAACGGCTCGGTGCTCGACCACGCCCGCGCCAAGATGGCCCGCAAGGGCTGCGACCTGCTCGTCGTCAACGACGTCGGATCCGAGCGCACGTTCGGCCAGCCCGACAACGAGGTCACCATCCTCACGGCCGAGGGATCCGAGCATCCCGTGGCCCGCGCGGCCAAGTCCGAGATCGCCCACGCGATCTGGGACGCGGTCGTCCAACGGGTGGAATGAACCCGCCCCCTCATCACCCGCCCACTACAGTCATCACGACGTCTCAGACGTCGTAGCCACCAGCCAGAGAGGTAACCGTGAGCCGTCTATTCACCTCGGAGTCCGTGACCGAGGGTCACCCGGACAAGATCGCCGACCAGATCAGCGACAGCATCCTCGACGCACTCCTCGCGCAGGACCCGAAGAGCCGTGTCGCGGCCGAGACGTTCGTGACCACGGGCCTGGTCCTGGTCGGCGGCGAGGTCACCACCGAGGCGTACGCCGACATCGCGCGGATCGCGCGCGACCGCGTGCTCGCGATCGGCTACGACTCGTCCACCAAGGGCTTCGACGGTGAGTCCTGCGCCGTGCAGGTCACCCTCGACGCGCAGTCGCCCGACATCGCGCAGGGCGTCGACACGGCCGAGGAGGCCCGCCTCGGCGGCGCCACCGACCCGCTCGACCTCCAGGGCGCCGGCGACCAGGGCCTGATGTTCGGCTTCGCCTGCGACGAGACCCCCGAGCTGATGCCGCTGCCGATCACGATCGCGCACCGCCTCTCCGAGCAGCTGACCAAGGTCCGCAAGGACGGCACGCTGCCGTACCTGCGTCCCGACGGCAAGACCCAGGTCACCATCGAGTACGACGACAACGACAAGCCCGTGCGTGTCGAGGCGATCGTCATCTCCACCCAGCACGAGGAGGGCGTCGACCTCGAGCACCAGCTGCCCTCCGACCTCAAGAAGCACGTCATCGACGAGGTCCTGAGCCAGTACGACATCGACTCGTCGAACTACAAGTCGCACATCAACCCGACGGGCAAGTTCGTCATCGGCGGCCCCATGGGCGACGCCGGCCTGACGGGCCGCAAGATCATCGTCGACACCTACGGCGGCTACGCCCGTCACGGTGGCGGCGCGTTCAGCGGCAAGGATCCGAGCAAGGTCGACCGCTCCGCCGCGTACGCGATGCGGTGGGTCGCCAAGAACATCGTCGCCTCCGGCCTGGCCACCAAGGCCGAGGTCCAGGTCGCGTACGCGATCGGCGTGGCCCACCCGGTCGGCTTCTACGTCGACACGTTCGGCACCGAGGTCGTCCCGGTCGACACGATTCGCGACGCGGTGCTCGAGGTCTTCGACCTGCGCCCGGCCGCCATCGTGCGCGACCTCGACCTGCTGCGCCCGATCTACGCCGAGACGGCCGCCTACGGCCACTTCGGCCGCCCGGGCCTGCCGTGGGAGAGCACCGACCGCGCCGACGCCCTGCGCGCGGCCGCGGGTCTCTGATCCCGTGCCCCGGGGCCCTGTCGGGCCCTGCTGGTAGAACAGCCGAGTGAACCCAGCACAGCGGCGTGTCGCGAGAGTCCTCGTCGACACGCCGCTGTCGCATCTCGACCGTCCGTTCGACTACGCCGTCCCCGACGAGCTGGCCGAGGCGGTCGTCCCGGGATGCCGGGTCAAGGTGCGCTTCGCGGGGCGGCTCGTCGACGGATTCGTCCTCGAGCTCGCCGACGACTCCGCGCACGACGGCAAGCTCGCGGCGGTCGCCAAGGTGGTCTCCTCCGAGCCCGTCCTGACGCCTCAGGTCGCCGCCCTCGCGCGCGCCCTGGCCGACCGCTACGCGGGCACCGCGGCCGACGTGCTGCGGCTCGCGATCCCGCCTCGCCACGCCCGTGCCGAGGCCCACCCACCGGCCTCGCCGGCGCCACCGCCGCCCGAGATCGGCAGCGCGTCGTGGCACGCCTACGTCCACGGTGCGGCCTATGTCGAGGCGCTCGCGGCGGGGGAGTCACCCCGCGCCGTGCTGAACGTGCTGCCGCGCCACGAGCCCGAGCGCGCCGTGGCCGAGGCGGTGTCGGCGGTCGTGCGGTCGGGCCGGGGTGCGGTCGTCTGCGTGCCCGACGTGCGCGAGGTGGCTCGCTGGCACGCGGCCTTCACCGAGGCCCTCGGCCCCGACGCCCACGTGGCGCTCACGGCCGCCGACAAGCCCGCGGCGCGCTACCGCAACTTCCTGCGGGTCTCCCGCGGCGAGGTGCAGGTCGTGCTGGGCACCCGTGCCGCCGCCTACGCGCCCGTGCGCGACCTCGGTCTCGTCGTGATCTGGGACGACGGCGACGACCTCCACGCCGAGCCACGGGCGCCCTACCCCCACACCCGCGAGGTGCTGCTCACCCGGGCGATCGAGACGGGTGCCGGCGTGCTGATCGCCGGCCACGCCCGCACGGCCGAGGCCCAGTCCCTCGTGCAGCAGGGCTGGTGCGCCGAGATCGTCGCCGACCAGGCGTCCCGCCGGCGGGAGTGGCCCGTGGTCGAGGTCACCGACGGCACCGAGCACGGCGCGGCCGCCGCCCGGCTGCCCGCCGCGGTGTTCCAGGCGGTCCGGGCCGCCGAGGGTCCCGTGCTCGTCCAGGTGCCCCGGCGCGGCTACCGCACCTCATTGTCGTGCCAGGACTGCCGCACGCCCGCCTCCTGCCCGCAGTGCCACGGGCCGCTGCTGCAGCACCGCGCCGACGCGCCGCTGGTGTGCCGCTGGTGCGCCACCGAGGTGCCCCGCTGGCGCTGCGCCGAGTGCGGCGGCACGCGCCTGCGTGCCCCGGTCGTGGGCCAGCTGCGCACCGCCGAGGAGTTCGGCGCCGCCTTCCCCGACCGCACCGTCCTCACCTCGGGCGGTGAGACGGTCCTGGAGACGGTCGATCCCGAGGGACACCCGCTCGTGCTGGCCACGCCCGGTGCCGAGCCGCCCGTGCCCGGCGGCTACGCCGTGGTGGTGCTGCTCGACACGTGGCTCATGCTGGGCCGCGACGACGTCCGGGTCTTCGAGGAGTCGCACCGGCGCTGGTTCAACGCCCTCGCGCTATCGGCCTTCGGCGCACGCGCCGTCGCGGTCGGCGACACCACCGTCCTGCAGGCGCTCGTCCGCGCCGACCCGGTGGCCGTCGCCGCCCGTGAGCTCTCCGAGCGCGCCGAGACCCACCTGCCGCCCGTCGGGCGCCTCGCCACGGTCGATGGCACCGACGACGTGATCGGCGTCCTCGCGCGCCGGTCGTGGCCCGCGTTCGTCGACGTCCTCGGCCCGGTTCCGCTCGAGCCGGGCCGCGAGCGCCTCATCCTGCGGGTGCCCCGGCGCGAGGGACTGGCGCTGGCCGCGGTGCTCAAGCAGGTCGCCGCAGAGCGCAGCGCGGCCAAGGAGACGCCGGTGCGGATCCAGGTCGACCCCGTCGCCTTCTGAGCCGCCCGGTGGCACGACCTAGACTCGGCGGGTGAAGATCGTGTTCGCCGGGACCCCGGCCACCGCCGTGCCGACGCTCGAGGCGCTCGTCGCCAGCCGCCACGAGGTGGTCGCCGTGATCACCCGTCCCGACGCGCGGGTCGGCCGCGGACGCTCGTTGCAGCCCTCGCCCGTGGCGGTGGCCGCCGAGGCCCACGGGATCGACGTGCTCAAGCCGGCGTCCACGTCCGACCCCGAGTTCCTCGACGCCCTCGCGGCCACGGAGGCGCGCCTGGGCGTGATCGTGGCGTACGGGGCGCTGCTGCGCCGCGACGTGCTCGACGCCTTCGAGTTCGGCTGGGTCAACCTGCACTACTCGGTGCTGCCGGCCTGGCGCGGTGCGGCCCCGGTGCAGCGCTCGATCATGGCCGGCGACGAGATCACCGGCGCTACGGTCTTCAGCCTCGTCGAGGCGCTGGACGCCGGCCCCGTGCTGGGCACGATCACCGAGCGGATCCAGCAGGACGACACCACCGGAACGCTCCTGGACCGTCTGTCCGACCAGGGCGCCGCCCTCGTCGTCGACGTCGTCGACCACATCGAGGGGGGCGACATCGGCGCGGTGCGCCAGCCCGAGGACAACGTCTCCTCCGCCCACAAGCTGACCACCGAGGACGCCCGCATCGACGGGAACCGCCCCGCCTTCGCCGTCGACCGCCAGATTCGCGGCTGCACGCCCGCGCCGGGCGCCTGGACCGAGGTGGACGGGGCGCGCCTCAAGGTCGGACCGCTCACGATCGCCGAGGAGTCCACGCTCAAGCCGGGCGTGGCCTCGATCGGCAAGCGCGAGGTGCGCGTCGGCACCACCACGACCGACGTCGTGCTGGGCGAGGTGCAGCCGCACGGCAAGAAGGCGATGGCCGCCGCCGACTGGGGCCGGGGCCTCGGCGGAGCCACCGAGGTGGTGTTCGCATGAGCACCAAGGCCATCACCGATCCGCGCGAGGTCGCGTTCGAGGTCATGTCGGCCGTCCGGACGCGCGAGGTGTACGTCAACCTGCTGCTGCCGACCCTGCTCGGCGGACTGTCCGAGCGCGATGCCGCCCTGGCGACGGAGCTGACCCACAACACGATCCGCAACCAGGGCACCTACGACGCGATCATCGATCGCGTGGCAACCGGCACGGTCCACCCGGCCGTGCGCGACGCACTGCGGCTCGGTGCCCACCAGCTGCTGGCGATGCGCGTGCCGCCCCACGCGGCCGTCGACACCACCGTGAACCTGGTCCGTCGCCGAATCGGGCACCGGCCCGTCGGCTTCACCAACGCGGTCCTGCGCAAGATCGGGCAGAAGGACCTCGGCCTGTGGCTCAACGAGGTCACCGCAGGGCTGAGCCGGCTCGACGCGCTGGCCGTCCGGTACTCGCACCCGCGATGGGTCGTGGAGGCGCTGGAGCAGGCCGTCGGCCCCGACCAGCTCGAGGACCTGCTCGAGGCCGACAACGTGCCGCCCTACGTCACCCTGGTGGCGCGTCCCGGCCTCGTCGACCCGCGCTCGCTGCCGGGGGAGACCGGCCGGCTCAGCCCCTACGCCCGCGTGATGACCGCCGGGGGAGACCCGGGCTTCGTGCCCGCCGTGCGCGACGGCCGAGCCGGGGTGCAGGACGAGGGCTCGCAGATGGTGGCGATCACCACCGCCGAGGCACCGCTCGAGGGGTACGACACGCACTGGCTCGATCTCGCCGCCGGTCCGGGCGGCAAGGCCGCGCTGCTCGGCGCGCTCGCCGCCCAGCGCGGCGCCTCCCTCGTCGCCAACGAGATGCAGCCACACCGGGCCGAGCTCGTCCGCCAGTCCGTGCGGGCGCTCAACAACGTCGAGGTCACGGTCCACGACGGGCGCGAGGGTCCGTGGGAGGAGGAGTCGTTCGACCGCGTGCTCCTCGACGCCCCGTGCACCGGGCTGGGCGCCCTGCGCCGTCGTCCCGAGGCCCGCTGGCGCCGTCGCGCCGAGGACGTCCCCGAGCTCGTCACGCTGCAGCGGCAGCTGCTGACCCGCGCCATCGACCTGGCGCGGCCGGGGGGAGTGGTCGGCTACGCCACCTGCTCGCCGCTGCCCGCCGAGACCCGCGAGGTCGTCGAGTCGGTCCTCGCCGAGCGGTCCGACGTGACGGTCGAGTCCGAGCACCACTGGTGGCCGCACCTTGACGGCACGGACGCGATGTACCTGGCGCTGCTGCGCCGCAGCTGACGGATACGCTCGCCCCATGCGCATCACGCCGAGCCTGCTGAACGCCGACTTCGCGAACCTGGCGGGGGAGGCGGCCCGGATCCCGACGGCCGACTTCCTGCACATGGACGTGATGGACAACCACTTCGTGCCGAACCTGACGCTCGGCGCGCCCGTGATCGAGGCGCTGGCGAAGGCCGCGCCCCAGCCGATCGACGCGCACCTGATGATCGAGGAGCCCGACCGCTGGGCGCCGCAGTTCGTGGAGGCGGGCGCGTCGAGCGTCACGTTCCACGTCGAGGCCGCCAAGGCGCCCGTGCGCCTGGCCCGCGAGATCCGCGCGCAGGGGGCCCGTGCGTCGATGGCGCTCAAGCCCGCGACGCCGATCGAGCCCTACGAGGACCTGCTCCCCGAGCTCGACATGGTGCTGATCATGACGGTCGAGCCGGGGTTCGGCGGCCAGAAGTTCCTGGACCTGTGCCTGCCGAAGATCCGTCGCACGCGCGCCCTGCTCGACCGGGTCGGTGGCGACATCTGGCTCCAGGTCGACGGCGGCGTCTCGCTGGAGACGATCGAGCGCTGCGCGGAGGCCGGCGCCGACACCTTCGTGGCCGGTTCGGCGGTCTACAGCGCCGACGACCCGGGCGCCATGGTGGAGCGTCTGCGTGAGACGGCCGTCGGCGCCTGCCACTGAGCCGCTAGACTCTCCCCGTACGAGCTAATCGCTCGCGTGCTCCGGGGTCGGTGCAAGTCCGAACCGGCGGTGACAGTCCGCGACCCGAAGCCCTGCTCGCAGGGCCGAGGTTGAACCGGTGGAACTCCGGTACCGACGGTGAAAGTCCGGATGGAAGGCGCACGCTGCTCGGACGCATCCTGCGTCCGAGCCGTCCCCGGTGTCCCGTGAGCCCGAAGTCAGGGAGACCGGTGGCCAGTCAGACCGAGACCGACGCGATGCGCCGGGCCGTCGAGGCCGCCCGAGCCGTGGGTCGCACCCTTCCCAACCCGCCGGTCGGCTGCGTGGTGCTCGACGCGGAGGGCCGTGAGATCGCCGTGGGCGTCCACCGGGGCGCGGGCACGCCGCACGCCGAGGTCGACGCCCTGCAGCTCGCCGGCGACCGCGCCCGGGGCGCCACCGCCGTCGTCACCCTCGAGCCCTGCAACCACACCGGCCGCACCGGCCCCTGCACGCAGGCGCTGATCGCCGCCGGTGTGACCCGCGTGGTGTTCGGCACCACCGACCCGGCCGAGGGCGCCGGGGGAGCGAAGGTCCTCCTCGAGGCGGGCCTCGACGTCGAGGGCGGCGTCCTGGCCGACGAGACCGACGAGCTGGTCCGCTTCTGGTCCCACCGCCACCTCCATGGGCGGCCGTTCGTCACCTGGAAGTACGCGGCGACGCTCGACGGCCTCAGCGCCGCGCCTGACGGCACCAGCAAGTGGATCACCAGCCAGACCGCCCGCCGCGACGTCCAGGCCTTCCGCGCCGAGTGCGACGCCATCATGGCCGGCACCTACTCCGTGCTCGCGGACGATCCGCGGCTCACCGTGCGCGACGCCGCCGACCTGCCGCTGCCGTACGACCGGCAACCGCTGCGCGTCGTGGTGGGGGAGTCGAAGATCCCCGCCTACTACCGCGTGTTCGACCGCGTCGCGCCCACGCGCCAGATCCACTCGCGCGACCCCCACGAGGTCCTCGCCGAGCTGCAGGCCGAGGGCATCCACCACGTCTGGCTCGAGGGCGGCCCCCGGCTCGCCGGCGCGTTCTGGGGCGAGGGCCTCATCGACCGCGTGATCGGCTACATGGCGCCGGCGATGCTGGGCTCTGGCCGCGCCGCGCTCGAGGGCGAGGCGACCACGCTCGCGGACATCCGCCCCATCGAGATCACCGACCTGCGGATGGTCGGACCCGACATCCGCATCGTCGGCACGCCGGGCCGGATGCCGCGCGAGGACATGGACACACCGATTGAGGAACCGGACAGCGAGGGCACGAACTGATGTTCACGGGCTTGGTGGAGGAGAAGGGCACGGTCGTGGCCCTCGACGACCTCGGCGACGCGGTGCGGATCACGATCCGCGGACCCGTCGTCACGTCGGACGCCGGACACGGCGACTCGATCGCGGTCAACGGCTGCTGCCTGACCGTGATCGACCCGACGCAGGACACGTTCAGCGCCGACGTCATGCGCGAGTCGCTGGACCGCACCAGCCTCGGCGACCTGGAGGCCGGATCGGTCGTCAACCTGGAGCGCGCGATGCAGGCCGGGGCCCGGATGGGCGGCCACATCGTGCAGGGCCACGTCGACGGCACGGCCACGCTGATCGACCGCACCCCCAGCGAGCACTGGGAGGTCGTCCGGTTCAGCCTCCCGGCCGAGCTGGCGCGATACGTCGTGGACAAGGGCTCGATCACCGTCGACGGCACGTCGCTCACGGTGGTCGAGGCCGGCGACGACTGGTTCAGCGTGTCCCTCATCCCCACGACCCTCGCCGACACCGTGCTCGGCGACCGCAAGCCCGGCGACCGCGTCAACCTCGAGGTGGACGTCATCGCCAAGTACGTCGAGCGACTGCTCGAGAAGGGAGCTCACTCATGATCGAGGAGCAGCACACCGGAGTCCGCCTCGACAGCATCGAGCGCGCGATCGCCGACATCCGCGAGGGGAAGGCGATCGTCGTCGTCGACGACGAGGACCGCGAGAACGAGGGCGACATCATCTTCGCCGCCTCCAAGGCGACGCCCGAGCTGATGGCGTTCCTGGTCCGCTACTCCAGCGGCCTGGTCTGCGCGCCGATCACGGGCGAGATCCTCGACCGGCTGGCGATCCCGCTGATGACCCCGCACAACCGCGACCGGCTGCGCACGGCCTACACCGTGTCGATCGACGCGCGCGACGGCGTCACCACCGGCATCTCGGCCTCCGACCGCGCCCGCACGTGCCGCGTGCTCGCCGACTCGGCCACCGAGCCGTTCGAGCTGGTCCAGCCCGGCCACATCGTGCCGCTGCGCGCCAAGCCCGGCGGCGTGCTGGAGCGCGCCGGCCACACCGAGGCCGCGGTCGACTTCGCCCGGCTCGCGGGACTGACCCCCGCCGGCGTGATCGGCGAGGTGATGAACGACGACGGCACGCTCAAGCGCGCGCCCGAGCTGCGCGAGTTCGCCGACGAGCACGACCTGTCGCTCGTGTCGATCGCCGACCTGCAGGTGTACCTGCGCCTGCACGAGTCGCAGATCACCCGCCTCGCCGACGCCCACCTGCCCACCGAGTTCGGCACGTTCCGCGCCATGGGCTTCAAGGACCGCATCGACGGCGCCGAGCACGTGGCCCTCGTCCACGGCGAGCCCGGCACCGAGGACGTGCTGGTCCGGCTGCACTCGGAGTGCCTGACCGGCGACGTCTTCGGCTCGCGACGCTGCGACTGCGGCCCGCAGCTGGAGGCCGCGATGGCCGAGGTCGTCGCCGCCGGCGCCGGCATCGTGGTCTACCTCCGCGGCCACGAGGGCCGGGGGATCGGCCTGCTGCACAAGCTGCGCGCCTACGAGCTGCAGGACCAGGGCCAGGACACGGTCGACGCGAACCTCTCGCTCGGCTTCGGCGAGGACGAGCGCGACTACGCCGCCGGGGCCCAGATCCTGCGCGAGCTCGGCGTCACGTCGGTGCGCCTACTGACCAACAACCCCGACAAGTCCACCCAGCTGGAGCAGTACGGCGTCAAGGTGGCCGAGCGGCTGCCCGTGGTCATCGCGCCCACGCCCGACAACCTGCGCTACCTGCAGACCAAGGCCGCGCGCATGGGCCACGACCTGCCCGACCTCCACCTGGACGAGGAGATCTGACATGGCCGGACACGGAGCACCCGAGATCACGGTCGACGGCAGCGGCGCCAAGGTCGCCGTCGTCGCCTCGAGCTGGCACACCGTCGTGATGGACGGCCTCATCGCCGGCACCGACCGCGCCCTGAAGGAGGCCGGCGTCAGCGACACGACGCTGCTGCGGGCGCCCGGCTCCTTCGAGCTGCCGATCATCGCGCAGGCCTGCGCGAACGCCGGCTACGACGTGGTCGTCGCGCTCGGCGTGATCATCCGCGGCGGGACGCCCCACTTCGAGTACGTCTCGGCGGCCACCACCGACGGGCTGTCCCGCGTGGCCCTGGACACCGGCGTGCCGATCGGCTTCGGCCTGCTCACGTGCGACACCGAGCAGCAGGCGCTCGACCGCGCCGGCCTGCCGGGATCGCCCGAGGACAAGGGCCGCGAGGCCGCCGAGGCCGCCCTCTCGGCATGGGCGACCGTCCGGGGCCTGACGCCCCGCCGATAGGATGACCACGATGAAGACGTTCGATGGCCTGTTCGCGGAACTGTCCGAGAAGGCCGCCTCCCGCCCCGAGGGCTCGCGCACCGTCGCCGAGCTCGACGCGGGCGTGCACGCGATCGGCAAGAAGCTCGTGGAGGAGGCCGCCGAGTCGTGGATGGCCGCCGAGCACGAGGGACCTGCGCGTGCGGCCGAGGAGATCAGCCAGCTGCTGTACCACGCGCAGGTGATGATGATCGCCGCTGGCATCTCCCTCGATGACGTCTACTCCCACCTCTAGGAAGCCCCACATGCTCAAGGTCGCCGTCCCCAACAAGGGCGCCCTGTCCGAAGCCGCCGCCGCCATGCTGACCGAGGCGGGCTACCGCCAGCGTCGCCACGCCAAGGACCTCGTCACCGTCGACGCCGACAACGACGTCGAGTTCTTCTACCTGCGTCCGCGCGACATCGCCATCTACGTCGGCGAGGGCACGCTCGACGTCGGCATCACCGGCCGCGACCTGCTGCTGGACTCCGGCGCCAAGGCCGACGAGGTCATGGAGCTGGGCTTCGCGGGCTCCACGTTCCGCTTCGCCGCCCCTGAGGGCCAGCTGACCAACGAGTCCGAGCTCCAGGGCCGCCGCATCGCCACGTCGTACCCCGGCATCGTGCGCCCGCACCTCGAGCGGCTCGGCATCGACGCCCAGGTCGTGCGTCTGGACGGCGCGGTGGAGTCCTCGATCCGCCTCGGCGTCGCCGACGCGATCGCCGACGTGGTCGAGACCGGCACCACGCTGCGCCAGGCCGGCCTGGAGGTCTTCGGCGACCCGATCCTCACCTCCGAGGCCCTGCTGATCGCGCGCTCGGCCGCCGAGGTGCCCGCGGGCTTCGACGTGTTCCAGCGCCGCCTGCAGAGCGTCATCGTGGCGCGGACCTACGTGATGATGGACTACGACATCCGGGTCCAGAACGTCGACGAGGCCGTCCGGCTCACCCCGGGCATCGAGTCGCCGACGGTGTCGCCCCTTCATCGCGAGGGGTGGGTCGCGGTCCGGGCGATGGTCCCGCGCGAGGCCACCCAGAAGATCATGGACGAGCTGTACGCCCTCGGCGGCCGCGGCATCCTCGTCACCGACATCCTGTCGTGCCGGATCTGACGATGGGCCAGTCAGTCTCGCGACGCACGTTCCGTCCCGTCGGCGTCATCGTCGTCATGTGGGCGTGCGTCGTCGTGCTCGCCGTCCTCGCCGCGCTGATCGGGATCCGGCTGCCCGAGGAGTACAAGTTCACGACCTCCCAGACCGTGACGATCTGGGTGCTCATCGGCTTCGTGGCGCTGTTCGCCGCGTTCGTCTCGCGCAGCCACGTCACGGCCGACGACGAGGGGCTGACCTTCGTCAACGGCTGGCGCCGTCGCGCGCTGCGCTGGGACGAGATCTCCGTCGTCTCGATGCGCCCCGGCACGCCGTGGCCCACCGTCGAGACGAAGGACGGCCGCCGCTTCGCGCTGTTCGCGATCCAGGGCAGCGAGGGCGATCCGGCGCGCAACGCCGTGACCTGGTTGTCCGGGCACGTGCGATGAGCCACGACGACGGGTCCTGGGGCGGCGGACGCTCGCTGGCCGAGCCGGCGTTCCCCGGCGACGACGGCGCCGTCGACCCCTCCCTCGACCTGACCGACGACACCACGCTGCTCGCCACGATCGGCACGGCGCGGGTGTTCGTCCCCGTCGTGGCGGTGCTGGGGGAGCGGGCCACCGACGGCAGCGACAAGAACTCCGACATGGCGGCGGTCCTGATGACGGGCGCCGACGGGCGCACCGCACTGCTGGCGTTCAGCTCGCTGGAGACGATGAGCCGCTGGAACCCGACCTCGCGTCCCGTGCCCGTCTTCGGCCGCGACGCCGCACGGGCTGCCCTCGCCGACGGCGCCTCGGCCATGCTGCTCGATCTCGGCCAGCCCACCTTCGGGGTCGTGGAGACCGAGGACCTCGAGCACGTCGCGGCCGAGCACGTGCTGGTGCGCACAGCCGCCGGCACCGCCTGGATCGAGCCGGCGGGCGACTAGTCCTGCAGCGGTGTCACGCCCGTCAGCGGCACCGTGATGTGGACGTTCCCGTCGTGCCGCTCGACCCGGGCGACGAACCCGGCACGTCCCACCGTGCGCAGCAGGGTGTCGTTCGCGGTGGCCGTGACGAAGGTCAGCCGCTGGGCGCCGAGCGCCCGGGCCCGTCCGGCGCCCTGCTTGACGAGCATCGTGCCGATGCCCCGGCCCTGCCACGCGTCCTCGACGATCAGGTGGAACGTCCACCGGTCCTCGACCTGCTCCACCAGGCCGTGGCCGACGATGTCCAGGCCCGACTGCACGACGACGGCCATGCCGCTGTCGGGGACGACGAGCCGACGTGCCAGCCGCGTGGTCATCGGCATCCGCAGCGGTGCCTGGTAGCGGTGGTAGAGCGTCTCGGCGCTGCAGCGCTGGTGCAGGGCGGCGACGCCCTCGATGTCGGCGAGGGTGGCCCGGCGCGTCAGCGGCAACGGGGTCCGCTGGGCCGGCTGGAGCAGCGGCACGTCCATCCCCGCGTCGCTGACGAGGGAGAGCAGCGCCTGCGCCCGGGACCGCTCGGCCGGCGTGAAGGGGACGGCCCGGCTGATCCTCAGGCTCGTGCCGTTGCGGCGCTGCAGGTCCAGCACGTCGTGGCCGTTGTAGTCCAGGACGTCCGGGGGAGTGGTGCCCAGCAGGTCGCGCAGCACGCTCTCGACGTCGCGCCCGCCCTCCAGCACCTCGTGCATGCCGCGCAGGTAGCGGGTCGCCTCGTCGTCGAGGGCGTCGGGACCCGTGCGGGTCACGGCCACGCGCGTGCCGCCGGCCTTCTCGAACACCTCGGCCAGCTGCAGGTCGGTCATGCCCGGGGACGCGGTCACCACGAACTCGTCGGTCACGGTCGGGTCGCCGGGGAACACCTGCATGCTCGCGATGTTCACCTCGGCCTGCCCGCACGCGAGGGCGATCTCGGCCAGGATGCCGGGTCGGTTCTTCAGGGTCGTCCGCACGCGCCACATCATGCGACCAGTCTGACTCGCCGGTGTTTCGTCCCGATTTCCTCCGGGAACGAATCGGCTGCTAACATGGTTGACTGAAGTGGAGGTCACTCCCACCTGCCGGGTTCAAGGATCCGGGGGTCACCCGCTGCGGGTCGTTCTCGGACGATCTCGTGGCGTGCGGCACCGTACGGTGCGTGTGGTGGCTTTCGCTTCGACGGAGGCCACCTTTTTCGTGTCCTCCAAACCCGATCTCAGGAGGATCCATCAGCACAGATCTGCGCGTCAACGAGCGCATTCGCGTACCGGAGGTCCGGCTCGTCGGACCCAGCGGTGAACAGGTCGGCATCGTTCGCATCGAAGATGCCCTGCGCCTGGCCGCCGAGGCCGATCTCGATCTCGTCGAGGTCGCCCCCCAGGCCCGGCCCCCGGTCTGCCGCCTCATGGACTTCGGCAAGTTCAAGTACGAAGCCGCCCAGAAGGCGCGCGAGTCGCGACGCAACCAGACGAACACGGTCATCAAGGAGATGAAGCTCCGCCCGAAGATCGACCAGCACGACTACGACACCAAGAAGGGTCACGTCGTGCGGTTCCTGAAGGCCGGAGACAAGGTCAAGATCACGATCATGTTCCGCGGCCGCGAGCAGCACCGTCCCGAGCTGGGGTTCCGGCTGCTGCAGAAGCTCGCCGCCGACGTGGAGGATCTCGGCTTCATCGAGTCGAACGCCCGCCAGGACGGTCGCAACATGACGATGGTGCTTGGACCTCACAAGAAGAAGTCCGAGGCGCAGGCCGAGGTCAAGGCCGAGAAGGCCGTGACCACCGCCGCCCGCGAGGCTGAGCGCGAGGCCGAGGCCGAGGCCGAGAAGGTCCATCGCGAAGAACACCAGAAGACAGCGCCGCCGAAGAAGCCTCGCCGGCGCTCCGAGAACCTCGATCCAGACATGGAGGCATAACCGTGCCGAAGTTCAAGCCCCACTCGGGCATGAAGAAGCGCATCAAGATCACCGGCAAGGGCAAGCTCCGCCGCGAGCAGACCAACCGCCGCCACCTCTTGGAGGTCAAGTCCTCGACCCGAAAGCGCCGCCTCGACGGCACGACGTCGGTGTCGAAGGCTGACACCAAGCAGGTCAAGAAGCTGCTCGGTCTCTGAGCGCCCCCGAACTTTACGAAGATTTGAAGGAGTAACACTGTGGCACGCGTCAAGCGTTCAGTGAACGCGCAGAAGAAGCGCCGCGAGATCCTCGAGCGGGCCTCCGGCTACCGCGGACAGCGCTCGCGCCTGTACCGCAAGGCCAAGGAGCAGGTCACCCACTCGCTGGTCTACTCGTACAACGACCGCAAGGCTCGCAAGGGCGACTTCCGTCGTCTCTGGATCCAGCGCATCAACGCCGCCGCGCGTGCGCAGGGCATCACGTACAACCGCTTCATCCAGGGCCTGAAGGCCGCCGAGGTCGAGGTCGACCGCAAGATCCTCGCGGATCTGGCCGTCAACGACATCGCGGCGTTCAACGCCCTCGTCGAGGTCGCCAAGGCGAACCTCCCCGAGGACGTCAACGCTCCCAAGGCCGACTCGGCCGTCTGAGCTCCGGCTCAGCTCACGACGTGGCGAGCCCCGGCGATCTGACCGTCCGTTCCGGACGGGTCAAGACCGCTCGGCGGCTCGCCACGCGTGCGTTCCGGGCCAAGACCGGCGAGTTCCTCGCCGAGGGCCCCCAGGCCGTGCGCGAGGCCCTCGATGCGCCGGGCGCGGTCATCGAGGTCTTCGCCACGGTGGACGCCACCGAGCGCCACCCCGAGCTGGCCGAGCGTGCCGAGACCTGGCACGTCGTCACCGACGACGTCGTCGAGGAGATCGCCGACTCCGTCACCCCGCAGGGAGTCGTGGCTCGCTGCCACTCGATCCTCACCACGCTGGCCGACGTCCCGCAGGACGCGCGACTCGTGGTGGTCTGCGCCGAGATCCGCGATCCCGGCAACCTGGGGGCCGTCATTCGGTGCGCCGACGCGGCCGGAGCGGCCGGCGTCGTCGTGGCCGGCGACAGCGTCGACCCCCTCAACCCCAAGGTCGTGCGCGCCACCGCGGGCTCCCTTTTCCACCTGCCGATCGCCATCGAGCGCGACGTCGAGGCGACCATCGCCGAGCTCCAGCGCCGCGGCTGCCAGGTGCTCGCCGCCGACGGCGCCGGTGAGACCGGCCTGTTCGACGCCGACCTCGACCTCACGGCGCCCACCACCTGGATGATGGGCAACGAGGCCCACGGCCTTCCCGCCGCGTGGGCGGCCGCCGCCGACCGGGTGGTCCACGTGCCCATCCTGGGCCGCGCCGAGAGCCTGAACCTGGCCACCGCCGCGGCGGTCTGCCTCTACGCCTCCGCGCGCGAGCAGGGCTAGGCTCTGGCCGTGCCCTTCGAAGACTTCCCAGACGGCATCATCGTCGCCGACGAGCACGCCAAGGTGACACTGGCGAACAAGTGGGTCCGCTACTGGGCGCGTGCCGAGGGCGACGAGATGATCGGGATGGACCTGCGGGACGCGGTCCCGTTCGACGACCTCGCCGGCAACAGCTGGTTCGACTCCGTCCACCCGTACGACGGGCTCGCGATCCGCAAGCGCATCAGCGAGTCCTCCTGGTACTCCCCGCGCGGCAGCGAGTACCTCATCACCGCCTCCCTCGTGCGCGAGCGGCCTGCGGGCCGGGTCATCAAGGTGATCGTGAGCATGCGCAACGCACGCGTGCGTCTGCAGCGCGACCGGCAGAAGTCCGACATGGTGGCCACGGTCGCCCACGAGCTGCGCTCGCCGCTGACCGGCATCAAGGGCTTCTCGGCCACGCTGCTGAGTCGCTGGGACGCCTTCACCGAGGACCAGCGTCTGTTCATGCTGCAGACCATCGACGCCGACGCCGACCGGTTGAGCCGCCTCATCACCGAGCTGCTCGATGCCGCGCGCATCGACGCCGGACGACTGTCGCTGCGCACCGAGCCGGTCCAGCTCGACGAGCTCGCGGGCCGGGTCCTGAACTCGGTCTTCTCCGCGGTCGACGAGCCTCCCCAGCCCCGCGTCGAGGGCGAGGTGCCGGTGGTGTGGGGCGACGCCGACCGCGTCACCCAGGTGCTCACCAACCTCGTCGAGAACGCGATCCGCCACGGTGAGGGGCTCCGTGAGGTCGTCGTGGCCGCCGAGCCGCGCGGCGACATCGACGGCGTGGTCGTGCGGATCATCGACCGTGGCCCGGGCATTCCCGAGGAGTCGCGGGTCCGCATCTTCAGCCGCTTCTGGAGGTCGGGCCCCGGTGCCGGCAGCGGCCTGGGCATGTTCATCGTGCGCGGCGTCGTCGACCAGCACGGCGGGTCGATCGTCATCGAGGACGCCGAGGGTGGGGGAGCGTCGATCTGCGTGTGGTTCCCGGTGAACGAGCCGGACACCATGGCGTCCTGACACGCCGATAGACTCGAGGGCGTGTCTGCGCCCAATTCCGACTACGACCCGGTCGAGGTGACGCCCCTGCGCGCCGACGAGGTCGAACGCATGCGTGACGAGGCCCTCGCGGCGATCGCCGCGGCCGAGTCCCTCGACGCCCTCAAGCAGGTGCGCATCGACCACACGGGCGATCGCTCGCCTCTCGCGCTGGCCAACCGCGAGATCGGCGCGCTGCCGCCCGCCGCCCGCAAGGACGCCGGCCAGCGGGTCGGTCAGGCCCGTGGCGCCGTGAACAAGGCCCTGGCCGCCCGCACGGCCGAGGTCGAGGCCGTCGAGTTCGAGCGCCGCCTCGCCGCCGAGACCGTCGACGTCACGCTGCCGGTCGACATCGAGCCGGTCGGCGCGCGTCACCCGATCACCACGATCCAGGAGCACGTCGCCGACATCTTCGTCGCGATGGGCTGGGAGGTGGCCGAGGGCCCCGAGGTCGAGGCCGAGTGGCTGAACTTCGACGCCCTCAACCTGGGCCCCGACCACCCGGCACGCACGATGCAGGACACGTTCTGGCTCGACCCTGAGTCGGCCGCGATGGTGCTGCGGACCCACACCTCGCCGGTGCAGGCGCGCACGATGCTCACCCGCCAGCCCCCGATCTACATCGTCTGCCCCGGTCGCGTCTACCGCACCGACGAGGCCGACGCGACGCACATGCCCGTCTTCCACCAGGTCGAGGGCCTGGCGATCGACAAGGGCCTGTCGATGGCGCACCTCAAGGGCACGCTCGACCACTTCGCGCGCGCCGTCTACGGCACCGAGATCACCACCCGGTTCCGTCCCTCCTACTTCCCGTTCACCGAGCCCAGCGCCGAGGTCGACCTGCTCTGCTACGTGTGCCACAACGATCCCGCCGAGGTCGCCTCGTGCCGGACGTGCGGCGGCGAGGGCTGGGTCGAGTGGGGTGGCTGCGGCGTCGTGAACCCCCGTGTCCTGGTCGCGTGCGGCGTCGATCCCGAGGAGTACTCGGGCTTCGCGTTCGGCATGGGCCTCGACCGCACCGTCACCAGCCGCTACGACATCGCCGACCTGCGCGATCTCTGGGACGGCGACGTCCGCTTCACCGAGCCCTTCGGAGTTGGTCTCTGACATGCGTGTCCCCGTGGAGTGGCTGCGGTCACTCGTCGAGCTTCCCGATGCCGTCACGACGGAGCAGCTGGCCGACCGCCTGACGATGTACGACCTCAAGCTGGAGGAGATCGTCGGCGGCGGGCTCAGCGGTCCGCTGACCGTCGGTCGCGTCCTGGCGATCTCGCCCGAGGAGCAGAAGAACGGCAAGACGATCAACTGGTGCCGGGTCGACGTCGGCGCGCAGAACGATCCGTCCGTGCCCGACGCCCCCGGCGAGGACGTGCCGTCGCGCGGCATCGTCTGCGGCGCCCACAACTTCGGCGTCGGCGACCTGGTCGTGGTGTCGCTTCCCGGCACCTACCTGCCCGCGCTCGGCTTCGAGATCGGCTCGCGCAAGACCTACGGCCACGTGTCCGACGGCATGATCTGCTCCACCACCGAGCTGGGCCTGGCCGACGACGAGACCTCGGCCCACGGCATCGTCGTGCTGCCGGCCGGCTCGGCCGAGCCCGGCGACGACGCGATCGCGCTGCTGGGCCTCGACGACCAGACCCTCGACCTCGAGGTCAACCCCGACCGCGCCTACGCGCTGAGCCTGCGCGGTGTCGCCCGGGACACCGCTCTCGCGTTCGACGTGCCGTTCACCGACCCCGCCGACCGCGAGGTGCCGTCCGCCGACACCCCCGCGTACCCCGTGCGCGTCGAGGACCCCGCGGGCTGCCCCGTCTTCACCACGCTCGTGGTGGAGGGCATCGATCCGTCGGCCACCACGCCGGCCTGGATGGCCAAGCGCATCGCCGACGCCGGCATGCGGCCGATCTCGCTCACCGTCGACATCAGCAACTACGTGATGCTCGAGCTGGGCCAGCCCAACCACTGCTACGACCGCGCCAAGGTCAACGGCGAGATCGTGGTGCGCCGCGCGACCGAGGGTGAGCGACTCACGACCCTCGACGGCGTCGACCGTGCCCTCACCACCGAGGACCTGCTGGTGGCGGACTCGTCCGGGCCGATCGGACTCGCCGGCGTCATGGGCGGCGACCACACCGAGATCGACGCCACGACGACCGATGTCCTGGTCGAGGCCGCCTACTGGGATCCGGTGACGATCTTCCGCGCGGTCAAGCGCCACAAGCTGCCGTCGGAGGCCGCCAAGCGCTACGAGCGTGGTGTCGACCCGGAGCTGCCGCTCGTCGGCGCGGCCCGGGTGGCCGAGCTGCTGGTCGAGCTGGCCGGCGGCACGCTCGCGCCCGGCGCCACGGTCGTGGGAACCGCGCCTTCGCGCAAGCCCGTCACGCTCTCCACCGACCTGCCGGCCCGCATCAGTGGCCTGCCGATCACGCCCGAGCAGGCGCAGGACACCTTCGAGCGCAACGGCTGCGCGGTCGAGCTCGCCGGTGACCGCTTCACGGTCACCCCGCCGTCCTGGCGGTTCGACCTGAACGACCCCTACGACTTCGTCGAGGAGGCGCTGCGCACCGCCGGGTACGAGAACGTCCCCTCGGTGCTGCCCACGCCCACGGGCGGACGGGGCCTGTCGCGCGACCAGGAGCTGCGGCGTCGCGTGGGCCACGTGCTCGCCGGAGCGGGTCTCGTCGAGGTCACCACGCTGCCGTTCGTCGGCCCTGCCGACCTCGACAAGCTGGGCCTGCCCCCCGAGGACGCGCGGCGCGAGCTCGTCCGGCTGGCGAACCCGCTGTCGGCCGAGGAGCCCGGCCTGACGCCCACGCTGCTGATCGGCCTGCTGCGCGCGGCGTCGCTCAACATCGGACGCGGCCACGAGTCGGTCGCCCTGAGCGAGATCGGGCGCGTGTTCCACCCGCGCGAGGGAAGCCCCGCGGCGCCGATCCTCGGCGTCGACCGGCGCCCCACCGACGAGGAGCTCGCCGCCCTCGACGCGGCCCTGCCCGAGCAGCCCCGCCACACCGGCTTCGTGCTGGTGGGGGAGCGCACGCGCTCCGGCTGGGCCGGCCCGGGTCGCGCCGTCGCCTGGACCGACGCGCTCGCAATCGCCCAGCGCGTCGCGGCGAACCTGCACGTCGACCTGACGGTGGAGGCGGCGAGCCTCGCTCCCTTCCACCCGGGTCGCTGTGCCCGACTCAGCATCGACGGCCGCGTCGTCGGCCACGTCGGCGAGCTGCACCCCAAGGTTGCCGAGACCTACGGCCTCCCGGGCCGCGTGGCCGCCGGCGAGCTCGACCTCGACGCACTCATCGAGTCCGCGCCCGCGATCGGCCCGAAGCCGCACTTCTCGGCCTTCCCGGTCGCGAAGGAGGACTTCGCCTTCACGGTGGACGCCGCCCTGACCGCGGGCGAGCTGGAGTCGGCGATCGCGTCGGCGAGCCCGCTGCTGGAGTCGGTGCGACTGTTCGACGTGTACACCGGTGACCAGGTCGGCGAGGGCCGCAAGTCCCTCGCGTTCAAGGTGCGCCTGCGTGCCGAGGACCGCACGCTCACCGACGCCGACATCAAGGCCGCGCGCGAGCAGATCGTCGCGGCCGCCGCGACACTCGGGGCCGAGCTGCGCTGACCGGCATGCGGCCTGTCCGGGTGATTGGATGGACGCATGACCGAGATCACACGCGTTCGGATCGAGCACGACCTGCTCGGAGAACGTGAGGTACCGGCGGACGTCTACTGGGGCGTGCACACCCTGCGCGCCCTGGAGAACTTCCCGATCACCGGTGTCCCCATCGCCATCAGCCCCTACCTGCCCCAGGCGCTCGCCGCCGTCAAGGAGGCCGCCGCCGAGGCGAACCACGACCTCGGCCTGCTCGATGACGAGCGGCACGCCGCCATCGTGCAGGCGTGCCAGGAGATCCGCCGCGGTGAGCTGCACGACCAGTTCGTCGTCGACGTGATCCAGGGCGGTGCCGGCACCTCGACGAACATGAACGCCAACGAGGTGATCGCGAACCGCGCCCTCGAGATCCTGGGTCACCCGCTCGGGGACTACATGCGGCTGCACCCGAACGAGCAGGTCAACCTCAGCCAGTCGACGAACGACGTCTACCCGACGGCCGTCAAGATCGCCGTCATCAACGCGACCCACGACCTCATCGCCGCGATGGGCGACCTCCAGGAGGCGTTCGCCGCGAAGGCTGTGGAGTTCCACGACGTACTGAAGATGGGTCGCACGCAGCTGCAGGACGCCGTGCCGATGACGCTCGGCCAGGAGTTCGGCACGTACGCGCTGATGATCGCCGAGGACCGCACGCGGCTGCGCGAGGCTGTGATGCTGCTGCACGAGATCAACCTCGGTGCCACCGCGATCGGCACCCAGCTCAACGCGCCGAACGGCTACGTCCCGCTGGCCCGCCAGCACCTCTCGCGGATCACCGGACTGCCGCTGGTGACGGCGGTGGACCTCATCGAGGCCACCCAGGACTGCGGCTCGTTCGTGCAGATGTCCGGCGTGCTCAAGCGGGTCGCGGTGAAGCTGTCGAAGATCTGCAACGACCTGCGGCTGCTGTCGTCGGGGCCGCGCGCAGGCCTGGGCGAGATCAACCTGCCGGCGCGGCAGGCCGGGTCGAGCATCATGCCCGGCAAGGTGAACCCGGTGATCCCCGAGGTGGTCAACCAGGTCGCGTTCCAGATCATCGGGCACGACGTCACGGTGTCGATGGCGGCCGAGTCGGGCCAGCTGCAGCTCAACGCGTTCGAGCCCGTGATCTGCTACTCGCTGTCGGCCGGGCTCTACCGGCTGCGCACGGCCATCACGTCCCTGACGGAGAACTGCGTCAAGGGCATCACCGCCAACACCGAGCACCTGGCGATGGAGGTGGCGAACTCGATCGGCCTGGTCACGGCCCTGAACCCGTACCTGGGCTACCAGACCGCGACCGAGCTGGCCAAGGAGGCGCTCGCCACCGGCCGCGGCGTGGCCGAGCTCGTGCTGGAGAAGGGCCTGCTGCCGCAGGACGAGCTCGAGCGGATCTTGCGGCCCGAGACGCTGGCCCATCTGGGGCCCAAGCCGGCCGACCGTTCCGGCGGCGTGTGAGTGGTGAGGTGGCACGGCGGCAGGGGTGTACCCTGTCGCCATGACCACCTTCGTGATCATCATTGGAAAGCGCGTCTGAATCTTCATCCCAGACGCGCCGCCTCCCGTACCCGGGAGGCTTTTTTTTGGCCCGACCAGACAGCAGGACGACCATGAGCACCACCTTCGGGAAGCACGACCCGGCGGACTTCCACGTCTACGACACGACGATGCGCGACGGCGCCCAGCAGGAGGGGCTCAACCTCTCCGTGCAGGACAAGCTGGCCATCGCCCAGCACCTGGACGACCTCGGCGTGGGCTACATCGAGGGCGGCTGGCCCGGCTCGAACCCCAAGGACACCGAGTTCTTCGCGCTGGCCGCCAAGGAGCTCGACCTGAAGCACGCCACGCTGGCCGCGTTCGGCTCCACGCGCCGGGCGGGGGTCGCCGCGGCTGACGACCCGCTGATCGCCGCGCTGCGCGACTCGGGCGCGTCCGTGGTCACGATCGTGGCCAAGAGCCACGACCAGCACGTCATCAAGGCACTGCGCACCACGCTGGAGGAGAACCTCGCGATGGTGCGCGACACGGTCGAGTTCCTGCGGGCCGAGGGCCAGCGGGTGTTCGTGGACTGCGAGCACTTCTTCAACGGCTACCTCGACAACCGCGAGTACGCGCTGGAGGTCGTCCGCACCGCCATCGAGGCCGGCGCCGAGGTGGCCGTCCTGTGCGACACCAACGGCGGGGTGCTGCCGCCCCCGGTGGGCGAGATCGTGGCCGACGGGCTGGCCTCGACGGGCGCGCGACCGGGCATCCACGCGCACAACGACACGGGCTGCGCCGTCGCCAACTCGATCGAGGCGGTGCGCTCGGGCGCCACCCACGTGCAGGGCTGCATCAACGGCTACGGCGAGCGCACGGGCAACGCCGACCTCGTCACGTGCGTGGCCAACCTGGAGTTCAAGCTGGGCATGAGCGTGATGCCCGAGGGCGTGCTGGCCGACGCCACGCGCATCTCGCACGCGATCAGCGAGATCACGAACTACCCGCCGGTGGCGCGTCAGCCCTACACGGGCGTCTCGGCGTTCGCCCACAAGGCGGGCCTGCACGCCAGCGCGATCCGGGTCGATCCCGACCTGTACCAGCACATGGATCCCGCGCTCGTGGGCAACGACATGCGCCTGCTCGTCTCGGAGATGGCCGGTCGCGCAACGATCGAGCTCAAGGGTCGCGAGCTCGGCTTCGACCTCTCGGGCGACAACGACCTGCTCACGCGCATCACCGACCAGGTCAAGCAGATGGAGCAGGACGGCTACACGTTCGAGGCGGCCGACGCGTCGTTCGAGCTGCTGCTAACCGAGGCGGTCACGGGTCGCCGTCCGGAGTACTTCGACGTCGAGTCGTGGCGCGTCATCGCGGGCTCGGCCGGCGACGGCGGTGCCGAGGCGATCGTCAAGGTCGTGGCCGGTGGCACGCGCGCCGTGGTGGTGGGGGAGGGCAACGGTCCCGTCAACGCCCTCGACCACGCGCTGCGCCAGGCGATCGAGCGGATCTACCCCGACGTTGCCCAGTTCCACCTCATCGACTTCCGCGTGCGGATCCTCGACCAGGGCCACGGCACCGATGCCGTCACGCGCGTCCTCATCGAGACGACCGACGGCAAGAGCTCGTGGGTGACCGTGGGCGTGGGCCCGAACATGATCGAGGCGTCGTTCGAGGCGCTCGTGGACGCGCTGACCTACGGCCTGCGCTCCCACGGGGTCGCGGCGCTGTAGCGCGCGGGCGCGCAGAGGTGGCGGTCGTCGAGGTGACCGTGGGACTTCATGTTGTGGTGCTTCCGCTCCATCGCGGCTACGCCCTCTCTGCGATGGCTCCATGAGGCACCTGAGGTTCTTCGCTGACGTCTCGCCGCCGGAGTCGTAGTCCTTCGCGTGGTCGAGATCCGTCTCGAACACCGGCGCCCTGCACCCGGCGACGCGACAAGTGCCGTCCCGCCAGTGCAGCGCCTTTCTCAGCGACTCGGTGGGTCGATAGCCCAGGACCGTGGTGTCGAGCACTTCGCCGACCGGGTCGAGCACGAGCCGTCTGAAGACGGTGTGCTCGCTCGCTGCGAGCTCGCGGACCCAGGCCTGATGCAGCGGCTCGCCGTCGCGCGTGATCCCCGGCCCGCCGGTGAGGCCGATCAGGTCGGTGGCGGCGATGCTGATGGCAATCTCGGCGCGAATGTCGGTGGTGGTGCCGGTGCAGGACGTGAGCCACCGACCGAGGATGTCGGCCTGCTTCTGCTCGCGCGTGCGGGTGTCGCGGCGGCCGGTCTCGGGATCGATCGTCGGCTCCGCCTTGGCGGCCTTGCGGAGTCTCTCGGCGGCGGCGATGGCGAGGCCGGTGGGCAGGAGCGCGTTGAGCCAGCTGGTGCCGTCGCTGAGGTGGGTGAGGGACACGCGGCGCTCGTCGAGGGCCTTCGCAGTCTCCTCGGCGGTCTCCTCGGGCTCGATGCGCGCGCGGAATCGGCGCAGCCATGCCCGCAGCTCGCTGACGGTGTGCGCGACGGCGTAGGCGACGACGGTGGTCTCGAGCTTTGCCCAGCTCTCGCGCTCGACGAGGCGTTCGGCGGTGTCGGCGATCGCACCGGCACGCGCCGCGTCGAGGTCGCCGACTCCGAACGCCTGCCAGACGAGGGGAGTGCGCTCGCGCAGCGTCTCGGCCTCGAACACGATGGCCCACACCCGGTGCTCGGTGACCTTCATCGCCTGGGCGATCTCGAGCGTGACCTCACGCCGTGCCAGGTCCTTGCCGAGGATGATCTCGTCGGTGCGGTCGATCTCGGCGACGCGTCGCCGGTGGTGGGCGGCGATGAGCTTCCACTCCTCGAACTCCGCCAACGCGCGAGCGCGACGTGCCGCGTCGAGCGCGCGAGCGGTGAGTTCCGAGGTCATGCACTCAACGTAGTGAGCCCCTCCGACAGCGGTCACTGGTCATTGCACGCGGAGGATTTGGCCCGCGGTTCCAAGGTGTCGACCCAGTGGGCTAGCTCCGATGAAGTCCCGGCTGGAGGACTCGCTGGGTGGACGGTGGGTTGGCGCCGAGGTGTGCCGCAGGACGGATGGGACGGCGCTGGAGGTCGCCGCCACAGTTCGGGCACTCTCCACCCAGGCACGTCTCGACGCATCGCGCGCACCAGGTGCACTCGAAGGTGCAGATCATGGCGTCCGTGGACTCGGGCGGCAGGTCGGTGTCGCAGCATTCGCAACCCGGGCGCAGTTCCAGCATTCCGCCATTGTCGCGGGGGGCGTCGCATCCGGCCTTCCCGGGTCTTTCACCTCCGGGCGCCATCACGCGCTATTCCTCGGACTGGTCGCGGGACGAGCGGAAGAGCTCGGGCAGGACGAATGGAACGACGATCAGCGCGAGCACCCACAGGACGAGGCCCGCCGGGGTGCCGAGCTCGCCGAGGGGTCCGGTCTCGGTGACATGGAAGATGAACGCCACTTCGATCGCGATGGCAGCCACGGTGATCGAAGCCTCTTTGACGCCGTTCACGTGAGCCTCTCCTCCATCACGGGGATGAGCCGCCAACGCTACCGCCCGAGCTCCGCGCGCACTCCGGGTATCGCTCTCCAGTTGGGGCCGCCCGCGCCTAGACTCGGGCCGTGCCCCCGCGATCGCCGTTGCCGTCCCGTCACGGCCTGGAGGCGGCGTGGTTGCGGACGCCCGACCGTCAGCCCGACGGGCCGACGATGTCGGCGTGGCTGGAGCACCGGTTGTCGGAGCGCGCTGACGTCGGCCAGATGCTGGTGGACGCGCGCTTCGTCTACGACGACCTGACACCCGTCCGAGTCAACGACCCTTACGCGCCGCACACGTTCGTGTGGTTCCACCGCGACCTGCGCGACGAGGTCGAGGTGCCCGGTGAGATCGGGATCCTGCACCGCGACGAGCGCATCGTCGTCGTGGACAAACCGGCGTTCCTGTCGACGATCCCGCGGGGCCGGCACGTGGTGCAGAGCGTGGTCGTGCGGCTCCGTGCCGAGCTCGGTCTGCCCGAGCTGACGCCGCTGCACCGGCTCGACCGGGTCACGTCCGGGGTGCTGCTGCTGGCGACCGAGCGTCGCTGGCGCGGGCCGTACCAGACCCTCTTCGAGCACCGCCGGGTCGGCAAGACCTACCACGCCCTCGCGCCGTGGCAGGCCGCTCTCGAGTCACCGGTCGTGGTCCGCAACCACCTGCGCAAGGAGCGGGGCGCACTCCGGGCCGAGGTCGTCCCCGACGCGCCGGTCAACGCCGAGACGCTGGTCGAGATGGAGTCCCGCGACGGCGACCTGGCCGTCTACCGCCTCTCGCCCCGCACGGGCCGCACGCACCAACTGCGCGTCCACCTGGCCGGCCTCGGGAGCCCGATCGTCGGCGATCCGCTCTACCCGACGGTGACCGACGCGTCGGTCGACGACTTCTCCCGGCCGCTCCAGCTCCTGGCGAGCGAGCTGCGGTTCACCGATCCGGTGGACGGCTCGGAGCGTCGCTTCGTCAGCGACCGAAGCTTTCCGCTCCATCCCGATTGACAGGCAAGCGACGACTTGCATAACGTGAGGGCGTGGGTGACGTCTTCAAGGCCATCGCGGAGCCGACACGTCGTGCCCTTCTGGACGAGCTCCTGGAGCGCGACGAGCAGACGCTCTTCGAGCTGTGCTCGCGGCTCGCGATGAAGCAGGACCTGACGCCCACGCGGCAGGCGGTCTCGCAGCACCTCGACGTCCTGGAGGGCGCAGGGCTGGTGCGAACCGAACGCCGCGGCCGCTACAAGCTGCACACGATCGACACCGGGCCGCTCGCCCAGATCGCTGAGCGATGGCCACCACGAGAGGAACACTCATGAAACT
Organism: Aeromicrobium phoceense; assembly: GCF_013868155.1. Lineage (NCBI taxonomy): Bacteria > Bacillati > Actinomycetota > Actinomycetes > Propionibacteriales > Nocardioidaceae > Aeromicrobium > Aeromicrobium phoceense. Next base: position 2,495,582 of record NZ_JACEOG010000001.1, on the reverse strand, counting down.
GCAGACGGTCAGCATCTTCGTCGACGATCAGCAGCAGGCGGTCGACTTCTACACGGGCACGCTCGGCTTCGAGGTCACGGCCGACGTGCCGATGGGTGAGCACCGATGGCTCACGGTGCGCCTCGGCGACAGCGTGGACGCCACGGAGGTGTCCCTCGAGCCCAAGGCGCATCCGGCAGCGGCCGCGTTCACCGACGCACTGCTCGCGGACGGGATCCCGTTCTGCATGCTCGGTGTCGACGACGTTCAGCACGAGTACGAACGACTCGTCGCCTCCGGCGTGACGTTCAGCCAGCCGCCGACCGACGTCGGCCCGGTGGTCATCGCCGTGTTCGAGGACGGCTGCGGCAACCTCCTGCAGCTCGCCCAGCTCAAGGACGCCTGAGCCGGCAGCGTCACCCGGACCGGGGCGAGAAGCGCTGCCGGTACGAGGTGGGCGTGGTCGCGTAGGACGCGGAGAAGTTCTGCCGGAAGGTCGCGACGCTGCTGAAGCCGCAGGCGTCGGCGATGCGGGAGATCGGCCAGGTGGTGGTCTCCAGCAGGCGGCGCGCCTCGTCGAGGCGGCGCTTCAGGACCCAGCGGGCCGGGGTGGAGCCGGTCAGCTCGACGAACCGGCGGGTGAAGTTGCGCCGGCTCATGCGTGCGTGGGCGGCCAGGTCGTCGACCGAGAGCGGCTCGTCCAGGCGGCTCAGCGCCCAGTCGATGGTGGGTGCCAGGTCACCCACGCCGCCGGGCTCGGGCATCGGGCGGGTGACGTACTGGGCCTGGTCGCCCTCGCGGTGCGGCGCCACGACCAGCTGGCGTGCCACGGTGGCCGCGGCCTCCGACCCGAGACGCGTCCGGACGACGTGCAGGCAGGCGTCGATCGCCGACGCCGTGCCCGCCGAGGTCAGGACGTCCCCGTGGTCGAGGTACAGGGCGGCCGGGTTCACGCTCAGCCCGGGCCGCCGTGCCCGCAGGCGGTCGACCGCGCCCCAGTGCGTCACGACGTCCCGTCCGTCCGCCAGTCCGCTGTCGACCACAGGGAACGCACCCAGGCAGAGCCCCGCGACGCTGCTGCCGCGGTCGCGGGCGGCGCGGAGCCGGTCGACCAGGGCAGAGTCGGCGGGCGGGAGATCGGTCGGCCAGGACGGAAGGACGACGAGATCGGCCCCCTCGACCACCTCGGGGCCCGACACGTCCTCGATCCGGGGTCCCTCCGCGGTGCGGATCCCTTGGCCGTCCGCGGTCCAGACCACGGGGTCCCAGCCCTCCGCGAGCCCCTGGCGTCCGACCTCGCCGAAGACGAGCAGCGGCGCCGCGAGGTGGAACATGGTGATGCCGTCGAAGGCATGGACGACGATGCGCACGATCTGGCCCGATCTCATCGATAGATGGCTTTGGTGCCACTCACGGTACCCCGGCGAACCCGGCAGGCTTGATCCCGGAGCACCTGACCACACCACCTGCTGACCACCGCCTTGGAGACACCATGAACGCCCCGCGCCGCGCCCTGATCGTCATCGACGTCCAGAACGAGTACTTCGACGGAATCCTGCAGATCCAGGCGCCCTCGCGCGAGCAGAGCCTCGCCAACATCACCCAGGCCCTCGAGGTGGCCGCGTCCCAGGACGTGCCCGTCGTCGTGGTGCAGCACCAGACGCCCGAGGGTGCGCCCGTCTTCGCCGAGGGCAGCCACAGCTGGTCGCTGCACCCGGAGATCGAGGCGCTCGCCCAGCCGACCTGGAAGCGCGTCATCAAGCACAAGTCCAGCGTCTTCGCGGGCACGGACGTGGCCGCCTGGCTCGCCGACCAGGGCGTCGACACGATCAGCATCGTCGGCTACATGACGAACAACTGCGACCTCGGCACCGCCTTCGGCGCGGAGGAGTTGGGCCTGGAGGCCGAGATCCTCTCGGACGCGACCGGTGCGATCCACCTCGCCAACGAGGCCGGGAAGGTCTCCGCCGCAGACCTCCACGCCACGCTGCTGGTGCTTCTGCAGTCCAACCTCGCCGCCGTCGCGAGCACGGAGGAGTGGGCCACGGCGGTCGAGGCCGGCACCGCGCTGCCGAAGAGCGACCTCGGCACCTCGGCCATGCAGGGGCGCGCCGCCTTCGCGGGCTGAATGCCGTTGCGCCGGGTACTGCGGGACTTCTACCGAGGAGCGGTGGTGTCTGCCGTCGCGGCCCAGGACGCGAGGAGGCGGAGTCGCTCGGCCGACGGCGAGCCGGGCTCGGCGGTGTAGACGAGCAGCACGAGGCCGGGCTCGGCGGTGATGGCCAGCTCCTCGTAGGCGAACGTCAGCTCGCCGACGACCGGATGGTGGAAGCGCTTCGTGCCCGTGCCGTGGGTGCGGACGTTGTGGTCGGCCCACAGCTGCCGGAACGTCTCGCTCTGGGTGGAGAGCTCGCCGACGAGGTCCTGCAGCTCGCGGTCGTGCGGGTCGCGCCCCGCCTCGGCGCGCATGATGCCGACACACATCTCGGCGAACAGGTCCCAGTCCGGGTAGAAGTCGCGTGAGGCGGGATCGAGGAACTGGAATCGCGCGAGGTTCGGCGTGCGTCCGCCGTCGCCGATCACGGGGGAGTAGAACGCCCGGCCGAGGGTGTTGGTGGCGAGCAGGTTCTGGTGGGAGTCGCGGACGAAGGCGACGCCCTCGGTGATCGCCTCCAGCGCCCACTGCAGGCTCAGCCGCGACGCTGCCTTGCCGGGGGAGCGGCGCCGTGGCCTGCCCGAGGCGGGGATGCCGTCCGCGGCGCGGGCGAGGTCGTAGAGGTGGGTCCGCTCGGTCTCGTCGAGCTGCAGGGCCTTCGCGAGGGACTCCAGCACCCCGGACGAGGCGCCCGCGATGTGACCGCGCTCGAGCCGGGCGTAGTACTCGACGCTGAGCCCGGCGAGCGAGGCGACCTCGCTGCGGCGCAGGCCGGGCACGCGGCGGGTGCCGGTGGTCGGGAGGCCGACCTGGTCGGGGGTGATGCGGGCGCGCCGGGTGGTGAGGAACTCGCTCACCTCCCGCCGGGCGTCCTGACGGTGGTCCACGCCTTCGAGCGTACGGGCGTTCGGTGCCGGGTGCGGACCACGAGGGATGCCCTAGCAGTACACCCATGCGCAGTGGCTTCCTGCGCGCCGCCGACGCCGGTTCACTGGATCTCGTGGTGCCGTGCCGGCACCGCGGACGACGAGGACAGGAGCCATCGATGCGCCAGGTAGTCATGCACGCACCCGGAGACGTGAGGGTCGAGGACCGCGAGGACCCGACCATCATCGAGCCGACCGACGCCATCATCCGTCTGTCGGCGACCTGCATCTGCGGCAGCGACCTGTGGCCCTACCGCGGCGTCGAGCCGGTCGACCACCAGGTCATGGGGCACGAGTACGTCGGTGTGGTCGAGGAGATCGGCGCGGACGTGCGGACCGTCCAGGTCGGCGACTTCGTGGTCGGATCGTTCTGGGCCTCGGACAACACGTGTGAGATCTGCCGTGCGGGCTACCAGGCGTACTGCACGCACCGGGTGCTGATGGGGACCATCGGGACGCAGTCCGAGCTGGCCCGCATCCCGCTCGCGGACGGCACACTCGTCGCGACGCCCGGGATGCCCGAGCCGGACCTGATCCCGTCGCTGATGGCCGCCTCCGACGTGCTCGGCACCGGCTGGTTCGCAGCCGTCGCGGCCGAGGCCGGTCCGGGCAAGACGGTCGCGGTCGTCGGTGACGGCGCGGTCGGTCTCCTGGGCATCCTCGCCGCGCAGCAGCTCGGCGCCGAGCGCATCATCGCGTTCAGCCGGCACGCGGATCGCCAGGCCCTGGCGCGGGAGTTCGGCGCCACCGACATCGTCGAGGAGCGCGGGGACGCCGGCGTGGCCCGCGTCAAGAAGCTGACGGACGGCCTCGGCGCCCACTCGGTGATCGAGGCCGTCGGCACGCAGGAGGCGATGATGCAGGCCATCCACTCCGCGCGGCCCGGTGGCCACGTCGGCTTCGTCGGCGTCTCACACGACGTCGCCATTCCGGGTGACGAGCTGTTCATGGCGGGAGTCCACCTCCACGGTGGGCCCGCGCCCGTGCGCCAGTACCTCCCCGAGCTGATCCAGCTCATCTGGGACCGCAAGATCGAGCCCGGCAAGGTCTTCGACCTCACGCTGCCGCTCGAGAGTGCCGCCGAGGGCTACCGGGCCATGGACGAGCGGACCGCGACCAAGGTGCTGCTGACGCTGTGAGCATCGGCCTCGCCCACCGCGCGGCGGCCGTCATGGCGGTCGGCTGCCTCGCCGCGGCCACGACCGCGTGCGGCGCGGGGGAGACGGGCGACCCCGCTCCGTCGGCCTCCGAGCCATCGGCCGAGGCGACGGCGAGCGGCACCCCCACCACCGACCCGAGCGACCCGGAGGACGACATGCTCATCCGCATCACCATCGGCGAGGAGCGCTTCACCGCGACCCTCGAGGACAGTGCCGCGGCGGACGACCTGCTCGCGCAGCTGCCCGTCACGATCGACATGACCGATCACGGCGGGGTGGAGAAGACCGGTCCGCTGCCGTCGCCCTTGGCCCTGGACGGCCAGCCCGACGGGGCAGACCCGGACGTGGGCGACCTCGGGTACTACGCACCCGGCAACGACCTGGTCCTGTACTACGGCGACCAGTCGTACTTCCCCGGCATCGTCGTCCTGGGGCAGCTTGACGGAGACGCCGCGGCGCGGATCGCACGACTGGACGGCACGGTCACGGCCAGCGTCGAGGCGGGGTGAGCGGGATGGATCTGCAGGAGTTCCTCGCCCACGTCGGCCGCGGCGACCTCATCGAGGGCGGCTCGGAGGCGCCCCGCTTCATGCACCATGCCGCCCAGGACGCCTTCCGCGTCACCAGCCGACTCAACTCCGGCTACTGCACGCCCGACGAGGTGCGCGCCCTGCTGACCGAGCTCACCGGGCGGCCGGTGGACGGATCTGTCGCGCTCTTCCCGCCGTTCCACAGCGAGTTCGGCAAGAACCTGACTCTAGGCAAGGACGTCTTCATCAACCTCGGGTGCCGCTTCCAGGACACCGGCGGGATCACGATCGGGGACGGCACGCTCATCGGGCACGGCAGCACGCTGACCACCCTCAACCACGCCATCGATCCGGACCGACGCGCCGACATGTTGCCGGCCCCGATCGTCATCGGCCGGAAGGTGTGGCTCGGCGCCTCCGTGACGGTCGTCCCCGGCGTGACCATCGGTGACGGGGCCATCGTCGGCGCCGGCTCCGTCGTGACGAGGGACGTGCCGGCCAACGCGATCGTCGCGGGCGTCCCGGCGAGGGTGCTGCGCGAGACGGGGTTCGACGCCCAACCCGCCTGATCGGGACGTTCCGGTCAGCCCCACGCGTCCGGCCCGTCACAATGGGCGGGTGCTGCTCACGATCACCGCCACCCGGAGCGAGACGCTCGCCGATGCGAGCGACCTGGGCTACCTGCTGCACAAGCACCCCGACCGCGTGCAGACGTTCGACGTCTACGGCGGGACGGCGACGGTCCTGTACCCCGAGGTCTCGCCCGAGCGCTGCACCGTCGCGCTGGTGCTCGAGGTCGACCCCATCGGCCTGGTGCGCGGGCGACGCGGGCGGAACGAGGGGTTCTCGCTCGCGCAGTACGTGAACGACCGGCCGTACGCCGCGACGTCGCTGCTGTCGGTGGCGATGGGCAAGGTGTTCCGCAGCGCCCTGAACGGCCAGTGCAAGCCGCGGCCGGAGCTCGTCGACCAGCCGCTGGACCTGCGCATCGAGGTGCCGACCATGCCTGGCGGCGTCGACCTCGTGACCCGGATGTTCGAGCCGCTCGGCTGGACGGTCGCGGCGGAGCCGATCATGCTCGACCCCGAGATTCCTGCCTGGGGAGACTCCGACTTCTGCGCGGTCACGCTCACCGGGTCGTTCACCCTCAGCGAGGCGCTCAACCACCTCTACGTGCTGGTGCCCGTGCTCGACGGCGGGAAGCACTACTGGGTCAGCTCCGACGAGGTGGACAAGCTCGTGCGGGCCGGGACCGGCTGGCTGGCGACCCACCCCGAGCGCGAGCTGATCAGCCGCCGCTACCTGGCGCGCCAGCGGGACATGGTCGACGAGGTCCGTGAGCGCCTCGACGAGCTCGACGGGTCGACCGAGCCGACCGTGCCCACAGAAGAGGGCGAGCCGCCGCTCGTCCGGCTGCGGCACGACGCCGTGATCGAGCAGGTCGAGCGGCTCCGCCCGGGCTCGGTCCTGGACCTCGGCTGCGGTCAGGGCGCCCTGCTGCGCCGCCTGCTGGAGACCCAGGGGGTCGAGAGGGTGGTCGGCACCGAGGTGTCGGCGAGCTCCCTCGACGTCGCGTCCAAGCGCCTGCACGTGGACCGCATGACCGAGCGTCAGGCTGATCGACTCGACCTCTGGCTGTCGTCGCTGCAGTACCAGGACTCGCGACTGGTGGGCTTCGACCTGGCCGTGCTGATGGAGGTCGTCGAGCACGTCGACGAGGACCGGCTGCCGGCGGTCGTGGCGAACGTCTTCGGCTTCATGCGCCCCGGCTCGGTCGTCGTGACGACGCCCAACAGCGAGTACAACGCCCTCTACCCTGCGCTGGCCGCGGGCGGGTTCCGCCATGTCGACCACCGGTTCGAGTGGTCGCGCGGCGAGTTCGCGGCGTGGAGCGACGGCGTCGCCGCCCGCTACGGCTACACCGTCGAGTGCTCCGGCGTCGGCGCCGAGGATCCCGAGCGGGGCACCCCCACCCAGCTGGCCGTGTTCCGTCGCGCCGAGGAGGTGGCCGCATGAGCGTGCTCCAGGTGCCCGAGGTGTCGCTCGTCGTGCTGGTCGGCGCGAGTGGCGCGGGCAAGACGTCGTTCGCGGCGCGGCACTTCCTCCCGACCGAGGTCGTCTCCTCGGACGCCTGCCGTGCGCTGGTGTCCGACGACGAGAACGACCAGTCGGCGACGACCGACGCGTTCGACCTGCTCGAGTTCATCGTCGGCAAGCGCCTGTCGCGCGGCCTGCTGACCGTCGTGGACGCCACGAACGTGCAGCCGCACGCCCGCAGGAGCCTGATCGCGGTGGCCAAGGAGCACGACGTGCTGGCCACGGCTGTCGTGCTCGACGTGCCGCCGGCGGTGTCGGTCGCGCGGAACGCCGAGCGGCCCGACCGCACCTTCGGCGCGTCCGTCGTCAAGCGGCAGCACGACCAGCTGCGCCGGTCGCTCAAGTCGCTGCGGCGCGAGGGATTCCGGCACGTCCACGTGCTGTCGTCGGTCGAGGAGATCGAGGAGGCGACGTTCGAGCGCACCCGCCTGCACAACGACCTGCGCGACCTCACCGGACCGTTCGACGTCATCGGCGACGTCCACGGCTGCCGGGCCGAGCTCGAGCAGCTGCTCGACGACCTCGGCTACGCGATCACCCGTGACGACGCCGGGCGGCCCGTCGACGCCGCCGGCCCGGACGGGCGCCGTGCGATCTTCGTCGGCGACCTCGTCGACCGCGGCCCCGACTCACCGGGCGTGCTGCGCCGCGTCATGGGCATGGTCGCGGCCGGCCACGCCCTCTGCGTCGCAGGCAACCACGAGGCGAAGCTGTCGAACGCGCTGTCCGGCCGCAAGGTCACCGTCAGCCACGGCCTCGAGACGACCCTCGCCCAGCTGGAGGCCGAGACCGACGAGTTCCGCGGCGACGTCGCTCGATTCCTCGACGGCCTCATCGCTCACTACGTGCTGGACGGCGGCCGCCTCGTGGTGGCGCACGCGGGCCTCAAGGAGAGCTACCACGGCCGTGCGTCGGGCCGCGTCCGTGCGTTCGCGCTCTACGGGGACACCAGCGGCGAGACCGACGAGTTCGGCCTCCCGGTGCGCTACCCGTGGGCCGAGGACTACCGCGGTCAGGCGATGGTGCTTTACGGCCACACGCCGACGCCCACGCCGGAGTGGGTCAACAACACGATGTGCCTCGACACCGGCTGCGTCTTCGGTGGCTCGCTGACCGCACTGCGCTACCCCGAGCGCGAGGTCGTCCAGGTCGTCGCGGCCGAGACCTACTACGAGCCGGTCCGGCCCCTCGCGCCGCCGGAGCGGGAGCCCGACACGCTGCGCCTCGACGACGTGCTCGGTCCGCGCATCATCGAGACCTCGACCATGGGTCGGATCTCGCTGCGCGAGGAGAACGCCGCCGGCGCGCTCGAGGTGATGAGCCGCTTCGCGGTCGACCCGAGCCGTCTCGTCTACCTCCCGCCGACCATGTCGCCGAGCGACACCTCAGTGCTCGAGGACCACCTGGAGCACCCCGAGCAGGCGTTCACGCACTTCGCGCGGACGGGCGCCGGCCAGGTGATCTGCGAGGAGAAGCACATGGGCTCGCGCGCCGTGGTGGTCGTCGACCGCGACGGCGGAGGCGTGGTGCACACGCGCACCGGGCGCGCGTTCTTCGACGCCGCGACCGAGCGCGCCGTCCTCGACCGGGTCGCCTCGGCCGTCGCCTCAGCGAAGCTCTGGGACGAGCTGGGGACGTCATCGCTGGTGCTCGACGCCGAGATCATGCCGTGGTCGACGAAGGCGGGTGCGCTCATCCGCGAGCAGTACGCCGCTGTCGGCGCCGCGGCACGCGCGGGCCTGGCCGGCACGCTCGACGTCCTCGGCGCGGCTGCCGCGAGAGGTCTCGACGTCGGCGACCTCGCCGATCGCACGAGCCGTCGGCGTGACGACGCAGACGCCTACACCGCCGCCTACCGCCGGTACGTCTGGGAGGTCGACGGCCTCGACGGGCTCCGGATCGCGCCGTTCCAGGTGCTGGCGAGCGACTCGGAGACCTTCGAGACCCGCGACCACCTGTGGCACCTCGCGATCGCCGACCGGCTGGCCGAGAGCGACGGCGACCTCTTCACGACGACCGGCCGACTGGTCGTCGACCCCGCCGACGAGGCCTCGGTGGGTGCGGGTGTCGAGTGGTGGAACGACCTCACCGGCGCGGGCGGCGAGGGCATGGTCGTGAAGCCGCTCGCCAACCTCACCCGCGGACCCAAGGGCCTCGTCCAGCCCGGGGTGAAGGTCCGAGGCCGTGAGTACCTGCGCATCATCTACGGCCTCGACTACACCGAGCCGGAGAACCTCGCGCGCCTCCGCGACCGCAACCTCGGCCACAAGCGCTCGATGGCCCTGCGGGAGTACGCCCTCGGACTCGAGGCGCTCAGGCGCCACGTCAACGGCGAGCCCACGTGGCGAGTCCACGAGTGCGTCTTCGCGGTGCTCGCGATGGAGTCCGAGCCGGTCGACCCGCGTCTGTAGCGGTTCATCGTCGCTACGTGCGCTGTCCCTTGACGCGACCCCCTCTTCGGTAGGTCACTGGGGAGGAGACCCCGGGCGAAGGTGGAGGGCGCGATGGAAGCGGGCAATCGGGACACGACGGTCCACGAGACGAACCTGCCGCAGGCGGAGTCCTGGGACGGGCCCGGTGGCGAGTACTGGGCGGCGCACGCCGACCGGTTCGACCGTGCCGTGGCGGACTACCAGGAGCGCTTCGAAGCAACCGTCGCGGTCCGTCGTGGCGAGCGCGTGCTCGACGTCGGCTGCGGGGGCGGGCTAACCACACGCCGCGCCGCTCGCGCGTCCGTCAACGGCGAGGCGCTCGGGGTGGACCTCTCGAGCCAGCTGCTCGACGTCGCCCGCGCCCGGGCCGAGGACGAGGGGCTCGACAACGTGCGCTTCCTCCGTGCCGATGCGCAGGTGCACCCGTTCGAGCCGGGCCACCACGACGTCGTCGTCTCCCGCACCGGCGCCATGTTCTTCGGGGACCCGGTCGCGGCGTTCGCCAACCTCCGTCGCGCCACGAGACCCGGTGGCCGGATGGTGCTGATGACGTGGCAGCCGCCCGACCGCAACGAGTGGATCCGCGGCACCCTCGGCGTGCTGGGCGGGCCCCCGGGACCGACCGCCGACCTCGACGCTCCCGGCATGTTCTCGCTGTCCCGGCCCGAGCGGATCCGCGAGGTGCTCGAGGCGGCGGGGTGGACGCACGTGGAGGTGGACGGCCTCGAGGGGCAGGAGTGGTTCGGGGCCGACGTCGACGACGCCCTCGGCTTCCTGCGAGGGCTGTTCGCGTGGCTCCTCGACGAGCTGCCCGACGATGAGCGCGACGCCGCGGTCGAGCGGCTCCGCGAGAGCCTGGCGGCGCACGCCGGTCCCGGAGGGGTTCAGTTCGCGTCGGCCGTCTGGCTGGTCAGCGCACGCAAGGAGACCGACGATGAACGATGACGCACCCACCTTCCGCGACGTGGACTCGTCCTCCGAGCAGGGAAGGGCGGCCGCGCTGATGGCCCTCGACCTCCAGGCGCAGCTGCCGCCGATCCAGCGGCTCCACGCGTGGATGATCGAGCACCTGGACCCGCTCCCGGGGATGCACGTCCTGGACGTGGGCTGCGGCACCGGCGAGGACGTCCGCGGCCTTGCGGTCCTGGTCGCTCCGACCGGCTCGGCCACTGGTGTCGACCCGAGCGAGACCATGCTGGCCGAGGCCCGGCGGCGCGGCGAGGCAGCGCGCAACCCCACACGGTTCGTGCAGGGGACGGCCGAGGAGCTCCCGGCCGAAGACGGCTCCCTCGACCTGGTGCGTTGCGAGCGCGTGCTGCAGCACCTCGCCGACCCGGCCGTGGCGGTCGGGGAGATGGCCCGCGTCCTCCGTCCCGGCGGCCGGGGCGGCCTGATCGACACCGACTGGCGCACGCTCGCGACCTGGCCCGGGGACCCGTACCTGGCCGCGGCCTGGCTCGAGGACTGGGCGGGGGTCCCGTCGCCGGCGGCCGGTGCCCAGCTGCTCGACCTCGTCCGGCGTCACGGGTTCGTCGACGCCCGCCTCACCACCGACACCTTCATGCTGCGCCCGCGTGCCCTCGACCAGCCACCGGTGTCCATCGTCCTCGAGCTCGCAGCTCGTCGTGCGGCCGCCGCAGGGGAGGAGGCCGCGTGGAGGCAGGCACTCGAGGAGAGCGCGGCGGAGGGAGCGTTCGTCTTCGCCGTCACGCTCTACGCCGTGGTCGCAACGCGCAGGTAGTCCTGCTCAGGTCGCGGCCACGGCCGCACGAAGGGCGTCGAGCGTGCGCTCGACGTCGGTATCGGTCGTCGACCAGTTGCTGACGGAGATGCGCAGCACCGCCCGGTCGTGCCACACCGAGCCCGTGGTCCAGGCGGTGCCGTCCTCCAGCATCAGGCGGACGACGTCGCGGGTGCGGTCGTCGTCGCCGAAGGCGGCGCAGACCTGCGTGAACACCACGTCGTTGAGGACCTCGGCGGACTCGATGCCGGCGATGCCGTCCGCGAACGCTCGGGCGTGCCCGGCCATGCGGTCGACCAGCTCGGCGACACCACGGCGTCCGAGCGACCGCAGCACGGCCCACACGGTGAACGCGCGGCCCCGGCGGGACAGCTCGGGGACCTTCTCGAACGGGTCGCCGGCAGCGTCCTGGATCAGGTAGTCGCCGTGCATCGACATCGCCGCTCGCAACGCGGCGGGGTCGCGCACGATCGCCAGTCCGCAGTCGTAGGGCACGTTCAGCGTCTTGTGCGCGTCGGTCGCCCAGGAGTCGGCGGCCTCGTAACCGTGGACGAGGTGCCGGAACGACGGGCTGGCACCCGCGAAGAGTCCGAACGCTCCGTCGATGTGCACCCACGCGCCGTGCTCGTGCGCCACCGTGATGGCCTCGTCGAACGGGTCGAACGCACCCGAGTGGATGTTCCCCGCCTGGAGGACCACCATCGCCGGCTGCTCGTCGTCGCCCTCGTCGAGCATCGTTCCGAGCGCCTCGGCCAACAGTCGTCCCTCGGCATCCACCGGCACGAGCTCGGGCGCGCCCAGGCCGAGGTACCGGAGCGCCAGATCGACCGAGCCGTGTCCTTCGGCACCGGCCAGCACGCGCACGCCCGGTGAGCCGGCCAGTCCGCGGGTGCCGACATCCCAGCCCGCGCGGGTGAGCACGGCGTCGCGGCCCGCTGCCAGGCACGTGAAGTTTGCCGTGGTGCCACCGGTCACGAAGCCGACCGCGCCGTCCGCGGGCAGGCCGAGGAGGTCGAGGACCCACGCCTCGGCGATGTCGTCGGCAGCGGTGGCCGCCGGGGTGACCGTGCGCATCCCCGAGTTCTGGTCCCACGCGGACGTCAGCCAGTCGGCTGCCATCGCCGCCGGGTGGGTGCCGCCGATGACGAAGCCGAAGAACCGGCCCGAGGGCATCGCGGTCAGTCCCGGCTCCGCCGCCCGGGCCAGCAGGTCGACGACCTCGACAGGATCGGTCGGTCCCTCGGGGAGGTCGGCGCCGAGAGCCGCGATCACGTCGGCCACCGAGGCGGCCGGCGGGACGGGGCGGTCGGGCAGGGTCGCCAGCCAGCTCAGGGCGTGCTGGTGAGCACGGGCGAGGGCTTCCGATGCGTCCGGCGGCCGGTCCATCTCGTCAGGATGACCCACCGACGAGGGGGAGTCCATAGCCCGCGGACGCCGCCGTCACTCGGGGAGCGTGGGCCTCGAGAAGCGGATCTCCTCGATGTCGAGCCTGGCCTGGACCTGACGCAGCACGATGTCGTCGATGCGCCGTTCGTCGCGCAGCTGCACGAGGGCCTCGCGCCGACGGGCGAGGAGGGCGAGCGACAGGCTCGTGTACTGGTCGTGGTGCTCCACCAGCGGGTCGCCGTCGGCCCCGGTCGCCTCCACGAGCCGTCGCTGCTTGTCGAGCTCGTGGCGGACCCGCGTCGTCACGATCTCGCCGACACCGAGCTCGGTGGCCGTGTCGTCGATCGCCTCGATCGCGGCGTCGAGGGTGAGGACCTCGGCGAGCTGGATCTCCTCGTCGACCGAGGTGTCGCTGGGCAGTCGGGCGAACCGAACGATCGCCGGCAGGAGCAGCGCCTGGAGCAGGCTCAGCATGATCACGCCGCAGGCGATGAGCACGATGAGGTCCCGGTCGGGGAAGGGCGCTCCCGAGTCGACGGTGCGCGGCACGGCGAGGATCGCCGCGAGGGACACCGCGCCCCGGAAGCCGGCCGTCGCCGTGACGGTGCGCTGACGAGCGCTCACGCGACGCTCCCGCTGGACCGGGCGCCGGTCGACGGCGCGGATCAGGTAGGGCGTCGTGTAGGTCCACACCCACCGCACGCCGATCACGACGGCGGCCACCAGCAGGGTGTCCAGCAGTGCCCGCGCCATGGTCGTGCTGGAGAGGGCGCGGAAAGCGGACTGCGCCTCGAGACCGATCAGCACGAACAGCGCGCTGCTCAGCATCGTGGTGGAGAGCGACCAGAACGGGACCACGAGGTGTCGGGTGGCCGCGCCGGTGATGCGCGGGGCGACCTGACTCAGGAAGAGGCCGCAGGCGACGACGGCCAGCACGCCGGACGCCTCGATTGCCTCAGCCGCCAGGAACGCGGCGAACGGGGTCACGAAGATCGCGATGCCCTCGAGCATCGGGTCGTTCATCCGGCGGCGGATCTGCCAGCTGAGCAGCCCGACCAGCGCACCCGCGATGAGGCCGCCGCCGTACGAGAGCACGACGAGCCAGGTGACGTGCCACCCGGTGAGGACCTCCTCGCCCACGGTGACGCCCACCGCGAGCCCGTAGATGACCAGGGCGGTGCCGTCGTTGATGAGGCTCTCGGCGCGCAGGGTCGTGACCGTGCGGCGAGGGAGGTGGCGGGCCAGGACGCCGACCGCGGTCGCGTCGGTGGGCGCCAGCGCCGCGCCGAGCACCCACGCCGGGCCCCACGACATGCCGAGCACGTGGTGGGCGGTCGTCGCGACGGCGCCGGCCGTGGCGACCACCAGGACGGTGCTCGTGAGGACCACGACGCGCAGGTTGTTGCGGATCTCGCGCAGCGACGTCGTCAGGCTCTCCCAGAAGAGCAGCGCGGGCAGGAACACCAAGAGGATGACCTCGGGTGGCAGGTGCGCCGCGCGCAGGCTCGGCGCGAACCCGATGAGCACGCCCGCGACGACCAGCAGGATGGCGGGGGCGATCGGGTAGCGGCTGGCGAGCGCGCCGCACGCCACGATCGCGATTCCCAGCAGGACGACCATCTCGAGTCCGAGCACGGGTCAATCCTGACGCACGCCCCGTCAGGAGCCGCCGAAGGGACGCGACGGGTAGCCCGTGTCGAAGTGCATGTAGTCAGGCACGTCGATGTTCTGCCAGATCCAGCCCTCGCGGTCGAACAGCCGCCACACGAGATCGTTCTCGAGGATCTTGCCGGGCCCCGGGGTGCGCTCGGCGTGGCGGGCCGGGGGCGTCCAGCAGTCGCAGCGCAGGTCCATCCACGGATTCTCGAGCGGATTGATGTCGATGGCGCGCCCGTTCGCGTGGGGCGAGTCCTTGAACGGCGCGTTGATCTGGTCGGCGCGGCGGCAGTTGAAGGCGGAGGTGTTGTCCGCCGCCAGACTCTTCGCGACGTCGCCGCCGTAGGCCTCGACGCCCCTCATCTTGCGGATCGGGAACTCCTCGGCGAAGAGGTGGTCGAAGATCCGCTGGATGCTTCGCGCCACGTCGGCGTTGACGATGACGTGACCGCGGCGCGTGCGGCCCTCGAAGTCGATGAAGTTCAGGTCGACGCGGCTCAGCTGCTCACGGCGCTGGATCGGGCACTCCGGACGAACCATGCCGGCCTCGACGATCGCGTCCCACTGGGCCGGGGGAACCTCGCGGATCCGCGAGGCGGGCGGGGGAGCGGGCGTCGTGGCGGTGGGCGACGGCGTGGGCGTCGTGGCCGTCGGGGTCGCGCTGGCGCTGCTGGGAGTGGCCGCGGGCTCGTCGTCCTGCCCGCCACTGCAGCCAGCGAGCAGGGCCAGTGTCATGACGACGGTCGTCACGCGGAGGAGGTGTGGCATCGCGAATCGGCTCCCGTCGGGTCTGGACTGCACCCCCGAGAGTCTGTCAGGCGAACAGTCCTCGGTAGTGGTCGGACTGCCCGGGGTGGTAGTCGTCGAAGTTGATTCCCTCGGCGTCGTTGCCGGTCTCCGCCGCGACGAGGCGGTCGAGGTAGTACTCCCAGCCGGGGCCGACGTTGGCCGCCAGCTCCGGGTCTGTCATGGACTGGCTGAACGTCAGGGTGGTCGTGCCCGCGTCCTCGCTCAGCTCCAGCAGCAGGTCGAAGGTCTCCGTGTCGCCGGCGGGGGAGGAGACCTCGAGCAGGTGCGGTGGCTCGCAGCGGTGAATCGTGAAGGTCTCGTCCTGGACGTCGTCGCCCTCGGCGTTCATGCGGAACTCGACCGAGCCGGACGAGGGGTCACCGCTCCACGTGCCGATCCACCGGGCCAGCCGGTCGCTCTCGGTGACCGCCGACCACACGGCCTCGATGGGGGCTCGGAAGGTGCGGGTGAGCACGATGCCGTCGTTGCCGTGGCGGGTCTCGCGGCGTCCGGTGGGGTCGGGGGTCATGCGGTCTCCTCGGAGGAAGCGGGCGCCGCGGCGCCCTGGTGGTCCCTGACGGTGCGTCGGACCTCGAGATCCAGACCGTCGAGCACGGATTCGCTGAAGCGTGGCTGCTGGGTGAGCTCGTGCAGCAGGTCGCGTACGGGGGCAAGACCCTCGTCGACGAGGGTGTAGTGGCGCTCCCGCCCGTGGTCCTCCGCGGAGACCAGACCGGCCTCGACCAGCACCTTGAGGTGCTTGCTCACGGCCGGGCGACTGATCGGGTGCTCGGCCGCGAGGTCCACCACGCGCGCCGGCCCCCGGCTGAGCCGGCGCAGCAGCGCCCGGCGCACCGGGTCGGCGAGAGCGGTGAACGGATCCACGGTTCATTGGTAACGCAGTGGTTACCTGAATGTCAACGGTGTCCGTGCCGCGCGACTCGCGCCGGGTCGCATCTTGTGGCGATTGAGCCCAGATATGGGCCGAACCGGCACATCATCCGCGGGGCGGGAGGCGCTCGCCGCGCCAGGGCGGGTCGGCGCCGGGGCGCGAGACCGTGATGGCAGCGGCGGCGACGGCAGCTTTCCCGAGCTCGCGGAGCTCCTCGGCGGTGAACGCGGTCCGATCGGTCCAGCCGCGGAGCAACAGCTCGGTGAGCAGGGTGCCCATCCACGTGTCGCCCGCGCCGATGGTGTCGGCAACCTCGACCTGGGGGACCTGCACCTCGACCTCCGTGTCACCGGAGCGGAGCACCGCCGACTCACCGCCTCGGGTGAGGGCGGCCAGCACGGGACCGTGCGTGGCAAGCTCCCGGAGCACCGACAGCGGATCGCCGTGACCGTCGGCGAGCACCTCCGCGTCCTCGTCACTGAGCTTCACGAAGCGGCTGAGCCGGGCCAGGTCGAAGACCCGCTGCCGGAGCACCGGTATGGAGGGGGCGAGCGCGGGCCGGACGTTCGGGTCGAAGCCGACTGGCTGGCCGCTGGCGTGCGCGCGGCGCACCAGGTCGGCGACGGCGTCGGCACCCGGCGCCATCCACGCACCGATCGAGCCGACGTGGACGAGGTCGAAGTCCGCCGGGTCGGGCAGCGACTCGGGGTCCCAGTGCAGGTCGAACTCGTACGTCGCCGCGCCGCCTTCATCGAGCGTGGCGGTGGCCGAGGCGGTCGGCACCGACGACCCGGTGCCGTCCAGCGTCACGCCGCTGCGCTCGAGGTGGGCTCGGACGAGGGAGCCGAAGTGGTCGTCGCCCACCTGCGCGGCCAGCGTGGTGTCGATGCCCTGGCGCGCCATCGTCACCGCGACGTTGAGGGGCGAGCCGCCCGGGTGCTCGGCGACGCTGCCGTCGGGCTTGCGGGTGACGTCCACCAGTGCCTCGCCGACGACGAGGGCGCGGGGAGCTCGTGCGGCGCTCACCGCGGTTGGAAGAGCTCGACGAGGTTGCCGTCCGGGTCCGCGACGAGGACCTGCTGCCCACCCGGACCGCTGACGATGTCCGTGGTCGGCTCGACGCCACCCGCACGGAGCCGGTCGACCTCGGAGGCCAGGTCGTCGACGACCACGTGGATGCGGTTGCGGCCCGGGACGTCGAGGTCGGCGGGTGTGGCGCGAGCGCCCGAGCTGCCCGGGCCGGACAGCAGGACCCGCAGCGAGCCCCGGGTCACGTCGGCGAACGGTGGTGCCGGATGGGCGCGCAGCGTGAACCCGAGCCGGTTCACGTAGAAGTCGATGGACGCCTGCACGTCCTGCACGATGTAGCGGACGCTGCCGTAGGTTTCGTCACCGCTCATGGGAGTACCTCCGGTCGCCCAGCCTAGGCACCCGAGGGTTCAGGTGCTCGGCTGCGCGGAGGGCTGGCGGGTCATCGGGATGTGGTCGATGCCGGCCTCCGTGTAGTGGGGCCCGGAGGTGACGAAGCCGAAGGTGCCGTACCAGTCCTCGAGGTAGGCCTGGGCGCCGATGCGGATCTCCTGGTCGCCCCAGCGGCTGAGGACCTCACGGATGAGGGCTCCCGACAGGCCCTGTCCGCGGGCCTCCTTGAGCGTGGCCACGCGCCCGACCTTCCGGACGCCGCCGGCGACGTAGGTGCGCAGGTACGACTGCACGATGCCGTTGTCGTCGGCGATCCAGAGGTGGACGCAGTCGTCGGCCAGGTCGACGCCGTCGACATCGGGCTCGTCGCACTGCTGCTCCACGGCGAACACCACGTCGCGGATGCGCCAGATCTCGTAGACCTCGCGGCCGCTGAGGTCCGGGCCGCTCCGGGCGGTGATGGTGGGGGTCGTCACGGGTCGACGATATCCGGCGCAGCGTGGTCTCGATACGCCGCTCGCTGCGCTCGCGTGCTACTCGACCACCGGGGTGCTGAGCAGGTCCTCGACCGAGGCGAGGAGGCGCGCCCGCAGGGGAGCGGCGGCGTCGGTGAAGTCGCGCTGACGGCGCACGTACTCGGCCTTGCCCTCGGGCGTCTCGATGCGGATGGGCTCGTAGCCGAGGTCGCTGAGGTCGTACGGCGAGGCCATCATGTCGACCTCGCGCACGGCCAGCGCCAGCTCGAAGGTGTCCAGGACGATCGTCGACTCGACGAACGGCAGCAGCCGGAAGGCGATCCGGTACAGGTCCATCGTCGCGTGGAGGCAGCCCGGCTGCTCCCACTCGAGCTGGTGCTCGCGACCCAGCTCCTCGATGTTGAGCGGTCGCGCCTCGTCGGTGAAGAACCGGAACGCGTCGACGTGGGTGCACGTCAGCCTGTGCGACTCGACCACCTCGTCGGTGCCGGCGCCGCCCAGGCGCAGGGGAGCGGGATGGCGCCGGTCGTCGGCGTCGCGGTAGACCATCGCCCACTCGTGCAGTCCGAAGCACCCGGTCCGCGCCGGGCGCGAGGCCGTGCGGGTGAGCAGGTCACG
The DNA here is from genome assembly GCF_013868155.1 of Aeromicrobium phoceense. Classification (NCBI taxonomy): domain Bacteria; kingdom Bacillati; phylum Actinomycetota; class Actinomycetes; order Propionibacteriales; family Nocardioidaceae; genus Aeromicrobium; species Aeromicrobium phoceense. The sequence continues at coordinate 2,477,323 of NZ_JACEOG010000001.1, read as the reverse complement.
CGTCCAGCGCAGCCCCGGGAGGCGCTTCTCCAGTCGCGAGGTGTCCACCGAGGCCACGCCGTCGTCCTCGACGTAGGCCCCGAGCGCCGCGTACTCCGGCGCGTCGGCCAGTCCGACGCCGAGCCCGGGGTGCCAGCGCTCGAGGGCACCGGGGGAGAGGTTGTAGTACTCGAACAGGAAGTCCGCGACGGGGTGCTTCTCGCTGTTCGCGCGCCGCGCGAGGTGAGGCCCGGTGTACCTGCGCGCCCGCTCGCGGTGGGCCTCCGCCAGGGGAAGCCAGTCGGTGCGGCTCAGGACCTGCATGATCCGCAGGTGCCGAAGATCTCCAGCGTGTGTGAGATGTCGGCGAAGCCGTTCTCCTCAGCCACGCGGTCGGCCCACTTCTCGACCGTCGGGCCCTCCACCTCCACCGTGCGCCCGCACGCGCGGCACACGAGGTGGTGGTGGTGCCCGCGGCTGCAGCGGCGGTAGAGCGTCTCGCCGTCGTCGGAGCGCAGGGCGTCGACCTCGTCGGCCTCGGCGAGTGCCTGCAGGGTGCGGTAGACGGTGGACAGGCCGACGTTGTCGCCGCGATCCTCCAACAGGGCGTGGATCTGCTGGGCCGAGCGGAAGCCGTCGAGGTCCTCCATGAGGTCGGCGACGGCGCGCCGCTGGCGGGTGTTACGCGGTGCCTCGACCATGAGGTGCCTCCTGTCGGGAACGGACGTGCGTCAGGCCGTGGGCCAGCGCCGCCACGATGAACACGCCGAGGGCGATCACCACGATCGTGGGCCCCGGCTGGGTGTCGATCTGGACGCTCACGAGCAGCCCGGAGACGGCCGAGAACAGGCCGATCCCCATGGCCGCCAAGTGGGTGGAGCGGAAGCTGCGCGTCAGCTGCTGGGCCGCGGCCACCGGCACCACCATGAGTGCCGAGACCAGCAGCAGGCCGACCGTGCGCATCGCGACCGTGATCGTCACCGCCGCGAGCACCGCGATGAGCATCCCGTACAGCCGCACGGGGATGCCCATGACGCGCGCCTGCGACTCGTCCTGGCACAGGGCGAACAGCTGCGGCCGCAGGGCGACAGTGGTCGCGATCACGACGAGGCCCAGCACCGTCACGACCGCGAGATCGGCCCGGCTCATCGTGATGATCGAGCCGAACAGGTACTGGTTCAGCACGGCTGCGGACTCGCCCGCGAGGTTCGTCAGCAGGACACCGCCGGCGAGGCCGCCGTAGAACAGCATCGCCAGGGCGAGGTCGCCGCTCGTGCGTCCGATGCTGCGCAGGACCTCGAGCAGGATGGCGCCGCCCACTGCGACGACCACCGCGGTGGCCAGGGGCGCGACGCCCGTCAGCAGGCCGAGCGCGACACCGGTGAGCGCGACGTGGCCGAGCCCGTCGCCGAGCAGGGCCAGCCGGCGCTGCACGACGAACGTGCCGACGGCCGGTGCCGACAGGCCCGTGATGACCGCGGCGACGAGGGCGTACTGCATGAACGCGTACGACAGGACGCTCATGACGTGCCTCCCGGAAGAGGGCCCTCGGCGGGCACGGGCCGTGTCACGGACGGCTCGCTGCTGTGCGCGTGGTCGTGCGCGTGGTCGTGGGTCCCGGGTCCGACCGCGGGTCCCTCGTACTCCACCAGCCCGCGGTCGAGGTGGACCGCGCGGTCCACCAGCGGCGCCATCGGGCCCAGCTCGTGGGCCACCATGACGATCGCGGTGCCGCGCTCGTCGAGCTCGCCCAGCAGGCCGGCGAAGACCTCGGCGCTGTGCGCGTCGATGCCCGCCATCGGCTCGTCCATGACGACGAGATCGGGGTCGGCCACGAGCGCCCGCGCGATGTGGGCGCGCTGCTGCTGGCCGCCGGACAGGTGCGTGATCGGCCGTTTCGCGAGGTGGGCGAGACCGACCCGCTCGATCAACTCGGCGGCCGCGGCGCGGTCGGCGCGCGACGGCCAGCCGAAGCGCGGGCGGCGCGACAGGGCACCGCTCACCACGACCTCGCTCACCGTGGCGGGGACGCCGGAGAACACCTCCGGGCGCTGCGACATGTACCCGATCCGCTGGTGGTCGGTGAAGCGCCCGAGCGGGGTGCCGAAGAGCTCGATCGAGCCACGGTGCGGCAGCAGTCCGACGAGGGCGCGCACGAGCGTGGACTTTCCCGATCCGTTGGCACCCAGGATCGTCACGAACTCACCCGGCATCACCCGCAGGTCGACCCCGCGCAGCACCTGGGTGCCGCCGAGGTCGACCGTGACGCCGCTGGCGTCGATGACGGGAGGGACGGAGGGGGACGTCACGAGCAGCCGTTCGCCTTCGTCAGCGCGTCGAGGTTCTGTCGCATGAGGGAAACGTAGTCCTCGTCGCTCGTCTCGTCCGACAGGCCCTCGATCGGGTCGAGCACCGCGGTGTCGGCCCCGGTCTCGCGGGCGACCGTCTCGGCCAGGGCGGAGGACGCGAGGCGTTCGGTGAACACGGTGGTGATGCCGTGGTCCTTGACCTCCTCGGTGATCTCGGCCAGCGCCGCCGTGGTCGGCTCGGACTGCGGGTCGATGCCGCTGATCGCGATCTGCGTCAGGCCGTACGCCGCGGCGAGGTGCCCGAACGCGGCGTGCGACGTGACGAACTCCGTCTGCTTGCACGAGGCCAGACCGCTCGTGAAGTCGGCGTCGAGCTGCTCGAGTTCGGCGATCAGCTCCTCGGCGTTCGCCTCGTAGGTGGACGCGCCGTCGGGATTCGCCTCGACGAGAGCGTCCCGCACGCCTGCGGCTGCGGTCACCATGTTGGCCGGGTTCAGCCACACGTGCGGGTCGACGCCGCCGTGGTCGTGGTCGTGACCCTCGTGGTCGTGGCCCTCCTCCTCGTGACCTTCCTCCTCGCCCTCGATCGGCGCCACGCCCTCGGCCAGGTCCACGGTGGACCCGCCGTCGCGGTCGGCGTCCTCGATCGCGTGGTCGACGGCCTCCTGGAAGTTCGACAGGTACACCACGACGTCGGCCTCGTTGACCTTCATGACCTGCTTGGCCGTGAGCTCGAGGTCGTGGGCCTCCGCGCCGGGGGACGTGAGCGTGGTGACCGAGACGTCGTCGCCGCCGATCCGCTCGGCGAGGAACTGCGCGGGATAGAACGACGTGACGACCTCGGTGCGTCCGTCGTCGTCACCGCCTCCGGCGCAGGCGACGAGGGTTGCGGCGAGGAGGGCGGTGCACGCGGCACCGGCAAGCAGCTTCATGACAACCATTCTCAAGAGGGTTGAGAACGATTGTCAAATCAGAGGCGGTGGCCGGTGGCCGGGTCGAAGACGTGGACGTCCGCGAGATCCAGGGGCGCGAGGCGGATGTGGCTGCCCTTCTCGGGTGGACGGCGCCAGTCGGTGCGGGCGACGAGGTTCTCCGTGAGGTTCTCGGTGTGCCCGTAGAGGTACGCGTCGGCGCCGGTCTCCTCGACGACCGAGACGGTGATTGGCAGGCCCTGCTCGGAGATGCCGAGGTTCTCCGGCCGCACCCCCAGCGTGACGGTGCCGTCGACCCGCTCGAGGACGGACCGCTCGATCGGGACGAGGGCGTCGCCGAGGCGCACGCCGCCGTCGACGACGGGCAGCTCCAGGAGGTTCATGGCGGGGGAGCCGAGGAACCCCGCGACGAAGACGTTCGCGGGGCGGTCGTAGATCTCGCGCGGCGTCGCCACCTGCTGGAGGACTCCGGCGTCCATGACCGCGACGCGGTCGCCCATCGTCATCGCCTCGACCTGGTCGTGCGTGACGTAGACGGTCGTGGTCCCGAGCCTGCGCTGGAGCGCCGCGATCTGGGTGCGGGTCTGCACGCGCAGCTTCGCGTCGAGGTTCGACAGCGGCTCGTCCATGAGGAACACCTGCGGCGACCTGACGATCGCCCGGCCCATCGCGACGCGCTGGCGCTGGCCGCCGGACAGCGCCTTCGGCTTGCGATCGAGGTAGGGCGTCAGGTCGAGGATGGCCGCGGCCTCCTCCACCCGGGTGCGGATCTCGGCCTTGGGGACGCGCGCGATCTTGAGGGCGAAGCCCATGTTCTCGGCCACTGTCATGTGCGGGTAGAGCGCGTAGTTCTGGAACACCATCGCGATGTCCCGGTCCTTGGAGGCCAGGTGGGTCACGTCGCGGTCCCCGATGAGGAGGCGACCGGAGTCCACGTCCTCCAGGCCCGCCAGCATCCGCAGCGTCGTGGACTTGCCGCAGCCCGACGGACCGACCAGCACGAGGAACTCGCCGTCCTCGATGGCGAGATCGATCGCGTCCACGGCCGGACGCTCCTGCCCGTCGAAGACCCGGGTCGCCTTCTCGAAAGTCACCGATGCCACGATGCTGCTCCTTCAACTGGGTTCATGGGCGCTGGGTTCATGGTCACCACGGCTGCCCGTCCGGCTTGTGGGCCACGGTGAAGCGGTAGTAGTCGATCAACTTCAGGTCCGCGGCGGCGTCCGGATCCACGACGCACGTCACGTGCGGGTGCAGCTGGAGCACCGAGGCGGGGCAGTACGCGCTCACCGGTCCCTCGACCGCGGCGGCCACCGCGGCCGCCTTGGCCGGACCGGTGGCGACCAGCACGACGTGACGTGCCTCGAGGATCGTGCCGAGGCCCTGTGTCAGCACGTGGATCGGGACCTCGTCGACCGAGCCGAAGAAGCGGGCGTTGTCCTCGCGGGTGCGCGGGGTCAGGGTCTTGGTCCGGGTGCGCGAGGCCAGGGACGACCCGGGCTCGTTGAAGCCGATGTGGCCGTCCGTGCCGATCCCGAGCAGCTGCACGTCGATGCCGCCCGCGGCGGCGATCGCCGCCTCGTAGCGGGCCGCCTCGGCGGGGACGTCCGTCGCCTCGCCGTCGGGGCCGTCGACCTCAATGCCCGCCTGGTCGGTGAAGTCGCGCCGGATCACCGAGTGGTAGCTCTGCGGGTGCGAGCGGGGCAGGCCCAGGTACTCGTCGAGCGTGAAGGCGCGCACGCTGTCGAACGAGAGCTCGCCGGTGTCGCGCCGGCGCAGCAGCGACGTGTAGACCGGCAGTGGGGACGAGCCGGTGGCCAGGCCGAGGACCGCACCAGGGCGCAGGTGCCCGGCGATCGCGTCCGCGGCGACCTCGCCCGGGCTCGTGGTGACGACGACCTCCATCAGCCCATCACTCCCTCGGTGACCAGCAGCGCGGCACCGCGGGTGCCGACCGCGACGTGATCGGGCAGCCAGCGCACCCGGTCGGCGACCGGGACGGCGCGGCCCACGAGGGCGCGGTCGTCGTGGTGCAGGCGGGCGGTGACCGCGGCACGCAGTGCGGGGTTGCGGGAGACGACGCCACCGGTCACGAGGATCAGCGCGACGTCGGGGCCGTAGGCCAGCAGCGTGATCGCGTGCGCGATCCCGGCGGTGAGGTCGTCCGCGGTCCGGGCCGCCGCCTCGTCCCCGGCCTCGGCCGCGGCGAACAGCTGGCGTGCGGTGCCCGACCAGCCACGCCGCAGGCCGCTGCCCGAGGCGTACAGCTCGAGGCAGCCGGTCTGCCCGCACGGGCACACCGGGCCGCTGCGGTCGAAGACGAGGTGGCCGATCTCGCCGGCCGAGCCGGTCGCCCCGGCGCGCAGCCGACCGCAGAGCACCATCCCTGCGGCCAGGCCCGTGCCGATGTTCAGCAGGGCGTAGTCGTCGACGCCGGGATCGTGCTGCGCGAGCCAGCCGCGGGCGCCGAGCGCGGCGGTCTTGACGTCGTTCTCCACGCCCACCGGCCCGGGCGTGAGCGCCCTCAGCGTCGGCAGCAGGTCGAGCGGCTCGGCCCCGAGCCCGAGGTTGACCGCATGCGACGCGGTGCCCCGCGAGACGAATCCGGGGATGCCCACACCGATGCCCACGACGTCGGCGTCGGGTACGGCGGCGGCGAGGTCGTGGACGGCCGCGGTGATGCCGTCGCGGATGCCATCGGCGCCGAGCTGGGTACGGCGGCGCAGCTCGGCCAGCGCGGGGCCGGTGGGGTCGGTGGGCGACACGGCCATCGCCTTGACGGAGGTGCCGCCGATGTCGAGGCCCACGAGGATCGGAGTGGTCACGAGTTGTCACCCCTCAGCGCGCGCGAGAGCGCGGTCAGCAGGGCGGCCGACGAGCCCATCGTGCACAGCACGTCGGAGCGGTCCGCGAACCTCGGATCGGGCCACGCCAGCTCGACGAGCCGCGCCTGCGGGTTGGCGTCCAGCTGCGCGGTGACCCAATCGCGGACCTCGGGGTGGGCGGCGGCACGGCGGGCGACCACCAGGACCTCGCCACCGAACGGGCCGACGCCCTCCAGGTCGCGAGCGGTCAGGTCGACGACGTCGGCGTCCACGTCGAGGCGGCCCCAGTCGGTCCAGCCCACGGCGGGATTGGTGCCGGTGTCGATGCGCACGACGGTGGCGCGTCCCGTCAGCGGGGTGACGCCGAGCCGGGCGACCACCTCCGCGGCGACCTTCTCGGAGGCGGTCCGGGCGGTCTCGATGGTTCCCGGCTCGGGCGCGGGGCGGCCCGACCAGTCGGCGCGCAGCCGCTCTACCCGCACTGCTGCGTCCCTGAGCCGGCTGCGCTCCAGGGTGCCGGCCCCGACCGCCGCGACGACCGCTTCCACGGCCTCGGTGAGCGCACGCGGCTCGGCCGAGGACTCCGGGCCGAGGCACAGCAGGTCGGCACCGGCGGCGAGCGACGCGACCGCCGCGCCACCGAGGCCGAGGGGGCCGCTGGCGCCGGCCATGTCGAGCGCGTCGCTGACGATCACGCCGTCGTAACCGAGCTCGTCGCGCAGCAGCCCGGTCAGGACGGCCCGGCTCAACGTGGCCGGACGGTCGGGATCGAAGGCGGCGAGGACCACGTGGGACGTCATGATCGACGCCGCCCGAGCCTCGATCGCGGCCCGGAACGGCACCAGCTCGCGCTCGCGCAGGACTGCGGCGGAGGCGTCGACGCGGGGGAGCTCCAGGTGCGAGTCGGCGCTCGTGTCGCCGTGCCCGGGGAAGTGCTTCACGCTCGCGGCGACGCCCGCCGAGGCGAGTCCCTCGACGAAGGCGGCGACGTGGCGGGCCACGAGCGCCGGGTCGGCGCCGAAGCTGCGGGTGCCGATGACGGGATTGGCGGCGTTGCTGTTCGCGTCGGCGCACGGCGCCAGGTCCAGCCACACGCCGGCCTCACGCAGCTCGGCACCGATGCCGGCGGCGATCGTGCGGGTCAGCGCGACGTCGTCGACGACGCCGAGCGCGGCGTTGCCCGGGTGAGCGCTGCCCGTCGCCATGTGCAGACGGGTCACGTCGCCGCCCTCCTCGTCGAGGGCGAGGATCCGGGTGGGGTCCAGCGCCGCGACGGCCCGGGCGACGGGGCGGACGTCGCCGTCCGCGGGCAGGTTGTCGCCGTAGAGGCAGATCCCGGCCAGACCGTCGGCGAACGCCTCAGCCAGCCACGAGGGAACCCGCGGGCCGTGGAACGCGGCCAGCATCACGCCGTGCGCGTCGGCGCGCACCGAGTCGTCGGTCATCCCTTCACCGCCCCCGAGACGAGGCCGGAGGTCATCCGGCCCTGGACGATCATGAAGAACACGATCACCGGAACGGCCACCATCGTCGCGCCGGCCATGACGCCGGGCCAGTCAATCGCCTCGTTGGACACGTCGGACAGGCCGCGCAGCCACAGCGGCAGCGTGCGGTTCGACGGGTCCATGACGACGACCGCGAGGGTGAACTCGTTCCAGGCCTGCAGGAACCCGTAGACGCTGGCCGCCACCAGCCCCGGAGCCAGCAGGGGGAACGTGATCGTGAAGAAGGCGCGGGTGCGGCTGCAGCCGTCGACCATCGCGGCCTCCTCCAGGTCGATCGGGACCCCGTCGGCGAAGCCGCGCAGCATCCAGATGGTGAAGGGCAGGATCATCGCGATGTAGAGCAGACCCAGGCCGCCGATCGTGTTGTAGAGGCCGGCGTCGCCGAGCATCTTGTACTGGCTGATGAAGAGGGCCTCCGGCGGGATCATCTGGATCGCCAGGACGACGAGGACGAACTGGGCGCGCCCGCGGAAGCGGAAGCGCGAGATCGCCACGGCCCCCAGGAAGGCGCACAGCCCGGCGCAGATCACGGCGATCATCGTCACGGTGATGCTGAGCTTGAACGAGTCGACGAAGGCGTCGTCGAAGACCCTCGCGAAGCCCGAGCCCGTGAGGTCGCGGGGGAACCAGGCCGGCTCGGGGGAGCGCAGCCGGGCGGCCGGCTGGAACGCGCTGTTGAGGATCCAGTAGACCGGGAACACCCACAGGACCGCGACCACGACGGCCAGGGCACCCCACAGGCGGCGGGTCGTCGTGCGCGTCATCGCGACTCCTTCAGCAGCGCGCGGACGTAGCCCGCGGTGAGGACGAGGGTCAGCACGAGCACGAACATCGCCAGCGCGGAGGCCATGCCGTAGTCGCTCTGGCCGATGCCGAGCGTGTAGATGTACGTGCCGAGCAGGTGCGTCTTGCTCGGGGTGCCGCCGACGCCCTGCAGGTAGTAGATCTGGGCGAACACCCGCAGGTCCCACACGACCTGAAGCAGCAGCGTGATCGTGAGGACGGGGCGGATCGTCGGGTAGACGATGTGCCGGAACCGCTGCCAGGCGTTCGCGCCGTCGAGCTCGCCGGCCTCGAGCGCCTCCTCGGACACCTGGGTCAGCGCCGCGTAGATCGTGAACATGACGAACGGCACGCTCATCCACACGACGATCACGGTGGCCACGAAGTAGAAGGACCAGGGGTTCGTCAGCCAGTTGTGGCCGTCGAAGGACTCGAACCCGAGGCGGACGAGCGTCCAGTTGATGACGCCGTAGCGGGTGTCGAAGAGCCACTGCCACGAGGTCATCGCGGCGATCACCGGCATGGCCCACGCGAGCAGCATCGCGATCTGCAGGGTCAGCCGGGGCCCGCGCGACACGTGCTTCAGCAGCACTGCCAGCGAGATCCCGATGACCATCGTCACGACCACGTTGACGGCGCAGAACGCGAGCGACCGGCCGACGACCGCCCACATCTGCGGATCGGTGAACAGCTGCGTGTAGTTCTCCAGGCCGACGAAGGGTGCCGCCTGGCCGAACTGCTGGGCCCGGCCGTACTCCTGGAACGACATCACGACCTGGCGCACCAGGGGATACCCCATGGCGATCCCCAGGATCACCACCGCCGGCGTCAGCAGGGCGTAGGGCCCGAACCTGCGGGCGGCCGTCTGCGTGCTCATCGTTCCTCCTTCCCTGGGCAGTGTGCTCCCGGCAGGCGGCGGGGCCCGGCCTCACGACCGGGCCCCACCGGACTCCTCACCGCGAGCGTGTCACTTGTTGAGCTCGGCCTCGAGCTTGGCGTCGGTGGCCTTCGCGACCGTGGCGACGTCCTCGCCGTTGGCGATGGCACCGAAGAACTCCTCCATGACGCTCGACGTCTCGACCGCCGCCCAGTTCGGCGACGTCGGGGTGAGCTTGGAGTTGCCGGCCGCGGTGATGGCCGCCGTGGCGAACTCGTCGTCGCCCATGAGCGACGTGAACTCGTCGTTCGCCGGGCCGAGGCCGTTCTTGGCGAGCAGCTGCTGGTAGTCGTCGCTGTAGATCAGCTTGAGCACCTCGAAGGCCAGGTCCTGGTTCTTCGACTTGGCCGACACGGCGAGGTTCGAGCCGCCGGCGAAGACCGGGGCGGCCTCACCGTCGACACCCGGCAGCGCGAAGCCGCCGAGATCCTCGGCCTTGTCCTCGGCGACCGACCAGCGGGCCCAGCTCGGCGCCATGAACATCGCGGCCTCGCCGTTGTTGAACGGGGTCCACGCCTCCTCGTCCTTGCCGTCCTTCGGGGCGGTGGTGGCCTTCTCGGCCAGCTGCTGCCACTGCTCGAGACCCTGGATCGACTCGGGGCTCGACAGCTTGCCCACCCACGCGTCGCCCTCCTGGACGGCGATGTCGCCCCCGTGCGCGAAGATCCAGCTGATGCCGTTGCGCCAGTCCTGGCCGGGCAGCCAGAACCCGCTGTACTTGTCGCCGCCGTCGGCCTTCAGCTGCGCCGCCGCGGCGCTGAAGTCCTCGAGGGTCTTCGGGGGCTCCAGGCCGGCGTCCTTGAGGGCCTTCTTGCTGTAGAAGACGTAGCGCGAGCCCCAGTAGTACGGCACCGCGTAGAGCTTGTCCTCCCACGTGCCGGCCTCGACGAACGACTCCGGGCCCATGGCACCCAGCTCGTCGGCCTTGTCGGTCAGGTCGGAGAAGGCGCCGATGCTCGTGAACGAGGCGGCCTGGGTGTTGCCGATCTCCACGACGTCGGGCGACTCGTCGCTCGGCAGGGAGGTGTTCAGGCGGGTCAGCAGCTCGCCCCAGTCGATGCGCTCGATCTTGAGGGTCTTGCCGTCGTTCTGGGCGGCGAACTCCTTGGTCAGCCAGTCGCTGGCCTCGGTCGGGGTGTCCTCCTTGCCCGCGAGCCACAGGGTGATGGTGTCGGACCCGGCGTCGGACGACGAGTCGTCGTCGCCCCCGCACGCGGCCAGGACGCTCAGGGCGATCCCGGCCACGGCCGCGCTCGCCACGAACTTACGGAGCTTCATGATGTGCCTCTCCTGCATGATGTGTGGTGGTGGAGTGTTCGGCGCGGCGCACCTCACACGACTCCCAGCTCGCGATGGCGCACCAGCGCCGCCGCCCCGGTCAGGACGAGCTCGTCGTGGGCGACCAGGCGGATCCTGATGCGCTGGGCGACGAAGGGGAGACTCTGGCGGGCGACGGCGGCGCGTGCTGCCTCCAGCACCGGGCCGTCGAGCAGGTCGGTCGGTCCGTGCAGGACGACGTCGGCGATGCCGAGGGTGGTCACGATCGGCGTCAGGACCGATCCGAGCAGGTCGCCGACGTGACGGCGGGCCTCGTCGGACCCGGCCGCCCGCAGGGCCGGGGCGCTGAGCAGGGTCTCGAGGCAGCCGCGGTTCCCGCAGGCGCATGCGGCGCCGTCGGGATCGACGACGATGTGGCCGATCTCGCCGGCCGAGCGCAGGGGACCGGCCACCGGGTGGCCGTCGACGAGGATGCCGCCGCCGACGCCCTGCCCGATCGTGACCATCAGCGGGCCGGCGTCGTCGCCGTCGCCGAAGGCGCCTTCGGCAACCGCCGCGATGTTGGCGTCGTTGCCGACGCACACCGGCAGCCCGTGGCGCTCGGCCAGGGTGGCGGCGAGGGGGACGTCCTCCCAGGCCAGATTCGGCGCCTGCAGGACGACGCCCGCGTCGTCGATGATGCCCGGCGTGCCGACCCCGATGCCGAGCACGCGGCGGGGAGCTCTCTCGACGAGACGGGCGACGAGCGTGGACAGGTCGTCCACGGCGTCAGCACCTCGGGTGAACGGGGCCTGCTCGCGCAGGAGGACCTGACCGTGCAGGTCGACGACGGCGCCGTCGAAGCCCGAGTCGTCCGACAGGTCGACCGCGACGATGACCGGCGCGTCCTTCGAGATCGCGACGAGGGTCGCGGGCTTGCCCAGGTGGGTGCCGGGGCGGGCGCCGATGTCGTCGACCAGCGACTCCTGGAGCATCTCGGCGACCAGGTCCGACACCGTCACGCGGGTCAGGCCAGTCTCGCGGGCGAGGTCGGCGCGGGTCGTCGGGCCGTGGTCCATGAGGTGCTGCAGCAGCAGGGTGCGGTGGTGCCGACGGGTGTCGGCCGGGCGCACCTTGCCCACCGCACGGCGGGTCACTGTGGTCGAGGTCACAGAGTTAATAAACCAAACTAACTAAAGCCCGTCAAGGCATTCGGGGGAACTGATCACGGACCGCCGTGAGGCCGGGGGTATCGTGGATCGCTGACCTCGGGCGCGCGTTGTCACGACGACGCGCAACGGCCCGCCGACATCCAGCCGGACAGGATTTCCTCCATGGCCTCAGTCATCGACACCGTCATCAGCCTCTGCAAGCGCCGCGGCTTCGTCTACCAGTGCGGCGAGATCTACGGCGGCACCCGCTCCGCCTGGGACTACGGGCCGCTCGGCGTCGAGCTCAAGGAGAACGTCAAGCGCCAGTGGTGGCGCTCGATGGTGCAGGGCCGCGACGACGTCGTCGGCCTCGACTCCTCGGTGATCCTGCCCACGCCGGTCTGGCAGGCCTCGGGCCACCTCGCCGCCTTCGTCGACCCGCTGGTCGAGTGCCTGCAGTGCCACAAGCGCTACCGCCAGGACCACCTCCAGGAGGCGTACGCCGAGAAGCACGGCCTCGACGACCCCGACGCGGTCGAGATGTCCACGCTGGTCTGTGCGAACTGCGGCACCCGCGGCCAGTGGACCGAGCCGCGCATGTTCAACGGCCTGCTCAAGACGTTCCTCGGCCCGGTCGAGTCCGAGGAGGGCCTGCACTACCTGCGCCCCGAGACCGCCCAGGGGATCTTCGTGAACTTCGCGCAGGTCATGGGCTCGTCCCGCCAGAAGCCCCCGTTCGGCATCGGGCAGATCGGCAAGAGCTTCCGCAACGAGATCACGCCCGGCAACTTCATCTTCCGCACGCGCGAGTTCGAGCAGATGGAGATGGAGTTCTTCGTCAAGCCCGGCGAGGACGAGGAGTGGCACCAGTACTGGATCGACACGCGCCTCAAGTGGTACACCGACCTCGGTGTGAACCCCGAGAACCTGCGCCTGTTCGAGCACCCGGCCGAGAAGCTCTCGCACTACTCCAAGCGCACCGTCGACATCGAGTACCGCTTCGGCTTCGCGGGCTCGGAGTTCGGTGAGCTCGAGGGCGTCGCGAACCGCACCGACTTCGACCTGTCGACGCATGCCAAGCACTCGGGCAAGGACCTGTCGTACTTCGACCAGGCCAACAACGAGCGCTGGACCCCGTACGTCATCGAGCCGGCAGCCGGTGTGAACCGCTCGCTGATGGCGTTCCTCGTGGACGCCTACACCGAGGACGAGGCGCCCAACGCCAAGGGCGGCGTGGACAAGCGCACCGTGCTGCGCCTGGACCCGCGACTCTCGCCGGTCAAGGCCGCGGTCCTGCCGCTGTCGCGCAACGAGGCCCTCTCGCCCAAGGCGCGCGACCTCGCCGCCGAGCTGCGCCAGAACTGGAACGTCGACTTCGACGACGCCCAGGCGATCGGCAAGCGCTACCGCCGTCAGGACGAGATCGGCACGCCGTTCTGCATCACGGTCGACTTCGACACCCTCGAGGACGACGCGGTCACGATCCGGGAGCGCGACTCGATGTCGCAGGAGCGCATCGGCCTGAGCCAGGTCAGTGGGTACCTCGCGTCGCGCCTCATCGGTTGCTGAGCGTGCGCGCCCTCGCCGCAGCGCTCCTGCTGCTCGCGCTGGCCGCGTGCTCGAGCGGTGACGCCCAGGAGTCGTCAGCGCCCGAGCCGGGCTTCGAGGTGCCGGCGGGCCTGAGCCTGTCCGATCCGGGCACCGAGAAGAAGGTCGGCGAGTCGCTGGCCGTGGCCTACCCGTCGGCGGACGACGAGGCCGGCACTGCGATGACGCTCGGCGTCGCCCGGATCGACAAGGCGCCGCGCCGCGACCTCTCGCTGTTCACGGTGCCTGAGGGCATGCAGCCGTACTACGTGCGCGTCGTGATGGGGAACCGCGGTCCGGCCGTGGCGGAGTTCCCCGAGGGCCTGCCGTGGTGGCTGCACCTCGCGGGCGACGTCCTCGTGCCGCCGACGGCCACGCCGGCCGGGCTCACCGCGTGCCGCGCGCCCCAGGTCGGTGCCTCCTTCGCGGCCGGCCAGACGGCCAAGGGCTGCCTGCTCTACTTCGTCCCGCGGGGCACGGCGGTCGAGTCGGTCGACTTCCAGCCCGGCGGCGTGACCACGGCGGTCCGATGGCGACCCTGACGCGGGGCCTCGACCTCGGGCGCGTCCACGTCGACGTGCCGGTCGTCCTCGCCCCGATGGCCGGCGTCACGAACGTGGCGTTCCGCCGGCTGTGCGCCGAGCAGGGCGCCGGGCTCTACGTGTGCGAGATGATCACCACCCGCGGCCTCGTCGAGGGCGACGCCACGAGCCTGTCGATGCTGACGTTCGCCGAGGGCGAGCAGGTCCGCTCGGTGCAGCTCTACGGCATCGATCCCGACACCGTCGGCCGTGCCGTGGAGATCCTGTGCGCCGACCACGGCGTCGACCACGTCGACCTCAACTTCGGCTGCCCCGTGCCCAAGGTGACCCGCAAGGGCGGTGGCTCCGCGCTGCCGTGGAAGGCCACGCTGCTGGGCCAGATCCTCAACGCGGCCGTGAGCGCCGCGGAGCCGTACGGCGTGCCGGTCACGATGAAGACCCGCAAGGGCATCGACGAGGACCACCTGACCTACCTCGACGCCGGCCGCATCGCCGAGGACACCGGCTGTGCCGCAATCGCGCTGCACGGCCGCACCGCGGCGCAGCACTACAGCGGACGCGCCGACTGGGACTCGATCGGCGAGCTCAAGTCCGCGGTCGACATCCCGGTGCTCGGCAACGGCGACATCTGGGAGGCCTCCGACGCGCTCGCGATGGTCGAGCAGACCGGCTGCGACGGCGTCGTCGTCGGCCGGGGCTGCCTCGGCCGGCCGTGGCTCTTCCGCGACCTCGCGGCCGCCTTCGACGGTCGCACCGTCGCCACCCTGCCGAACCTCGGCGAGGTCATGGCCGTCATGCGCCGCCACGCCGAGCTGCTGGGGGAGTGGCTGGGCGAGGAGCGCGGCTGCGTGGAGTTCCGCAAGCACGTCGCGTGGTACCTCAAGGGCTTCCCCGCGGGCTCCAGCGTGCGCGACCGGCTCGGGCACGTCAGCTCCTACCGGGCGCTGGACGAGCTGCTCAGCGACCTCGACCCCGACCTGCCGTTCCCGGTGAGCGAGCTGGGCGTGCCGCGTGGCCGCCAGGGCTCCCCGCGCAAGGTCGTGCTGCCCGAGGGCTGGCTCGACTCGCGCGAGATGTCGGGCGCCATGGACGCGGCGGCCGAGGACGCGATCAGCGGCGGCTGACCCGGCGCGCCTCGCGCGCCAGCTCGACCTCGTCGAACGACACCCGGCGGGCGACCTCCGCGTCGAGGTGCGCCGCCTGGGCTGAGACCGGCCCGTCAGGCGTGTGCACGTGCACCGAGGCGACGCCCAGGCGGCGCTGCAGCGGCCCCTGGGAGAACTCGACCGACTGCACCTTGTGGTGCGGCACGATCGAGCGGCTGCGCGTGATCCAGCCCGTCGCCGTGGTCACCGTGTGCGCGGTGGACTCCAGCCAGCGGTATCTCCAGCCGACCGGCGCGAAGAGCCGCGAGCGGCGCGTGGGACGCACCCGGTCGCCGGTGCCGCGATCGGGATCGGGGATCAGCTCGTCGACGATCCGCTGGGCGAGGTCGAGGTCGGCGATCGGGAGCAGGGTCGTGGACGAGACGCCCCCGCTGTCGTCCGAGACGGCGCCGTAGCCGGCGACGTCCACGTCGAGGCGCGACCAGCGGTAGCGGCGCCAGACGATCGGCTCGACGACGGCGATGCCCTGCACGCGGTCGTAGGGGATCGTCTGTGAGCTGCGGCTCAGCAGGCCGCGCTCGATCCGCAGGCCGCGTGGACCGCGGGACAGCGTGAAGTCCCACTGGGCGAAGATCCGGTTGGTGATCATCTGGCCGATGCCCCACAGGGCCGGGATGAGGATGGCCAGCAGGGCCCAGCCGGTCTCGGTGAAGAGGGCGAAGCCGATCGATCCCAGCGCGGCGAGCACCGTGGCGACGAAGTCCAGCGAGAGCAGCGTGCCGATGATGATGCGGTCCGGCGGCACGACGTGCAGCACCTGGCGCTGCTCCTGCAGCGCGAGCCCGCCCTCGCCCTCGGCGTCCTGCGGCGTTCCATGGGCGCGCTCGAGCAGGAGGCGGCGCAGGCGCCGCGACTCGGCCAGCGTCAGGAAGCGCAGTCGCGTGCGGGAGTCGGAGCCGCCGGCCATCTCGATCGTCAGCTCGGAGAGCCCGACCACCCGGGCGATGAGCGGCTCGTTGATGTCGACCGACTGCAACCGCTCGAACGGGATTCGGCGCGAGGACTTGAACAGCACGCCCTTCTCGACCCGGACCTCCTGGTCGTCGATCACGTAGCGGGTGAAGAGCCAGCTGATCCAGCCCGCCACCGCGCCGAGGAGGAAGCCCGCCGGCATGGAGGCGAGGGTCCACCACTCGGGGTCGCTGAAGTCGAGGGCCTGCCACGCGAACGCCACCGCGACGCCGGCACCCCAGATCAGGCCCTGCAGCAACGCGGTCAGGGGGTGAGTGCGGTGCGCCTCAGACGCCGGCGCCATGACCCTCACCGAGATCGGTCAGCCGGTTGCGCAGGCGCGTGGCCTCGTCGAGGGGGACGCCGGGGATCTCGGCCGCCGTGGCGGTGGAGGCGGTGTGCAGCGTGACGGTGGCGAACCCGAACGCGCGGGCCACCGGGCCGGACTGCACGTCGACGAACTGCATCCGGCCGTAGGGCACGACCACGAGACGGCGGAACATGATGCCGCCGCGCACGACGAAGTCGTCCTCGGCCTCGGCGTAGCCCCAGCTGCGGCGGTTGCGCGGCGCCCACCACCAGATCCACGCGATGAGACCCACGCCGATCACGGCCGGGATCCAGGCGAGCCAGGACCATTCGCCCCACGCGTCGCCGAAGGCGAGCCACAGTCCGACGGAGACCAGGAGCAGCACGATCCCGAAGGCCGAGCCGATGAGTCCGCGGGCCGTGGCGAGCTGCGGGGAGACGGCGGTCCACTCGCCCTCCGGGCTGGTGAACAGGTCCTGACGCATGCGATCCACCCTAGGGCTGCCCCGCGCAGCGTGTACGGTCCCCTCTCGTGGGACACCTGATCAGCGCCGAGGCGGTCGTCGACGTCCGGGTCGACCTCGAGCCGGGCTGGGTCGAGATCGCCGACGGCACGATCGTGGCCTCCGGCACGGGCGCGCCGCCGCGGCCGGCCGACGAGCACCACGACGGCATCCTGGCGCCGGGACTCGTCGACGCCCAGATCAACGGCGCCTACGGGGCGGACTTCGCCGCCGCCACTGCCGACGAGTGGGACCGGATCGTCGACGGCCTCGCCACGACGGGCGTCACCGCGATCGCGCCGACCTTCATCACCGCGCCCGTCGAGTCCCTCGTCGAGCAGCTGCGGGACTTCCGCGGCCAGCGGGCCCGGCTCGCCGGCCGGCCCGGTGCGACGCGCCTGCTCGGCGCGCACGTCGAGGGCCCGTTCATCTCGGCCGCCTGCAAGGGTGCGCACGACGAGGCATTCCTCGTCGACCCCACGCCCGAGCGCGTCGACGCGCTGATCGAGGCCGGGGGAGCGGACCTGGGCTACGTGACGCTCGCCCCCGAGCGTGCCGGTGCCCTCGAGGCGATCGAGCGGCTCGTCCGTGCGGGGGTCCGGGTCAGCATCGGGCACAGCGACGCCGACGATGCGACGGCGACCCGCGCCGTCGACGCCGGCGCGACCCTCGTGACCCACCTCTACAACGCCCAGCGCGGTCTCGGGCACCGCGACGGCGGCGTGGTCGGCGTCGCGCTGACCGACGCCCGCCTGACTCCCGGACTGATCGCCGACCTGCACCACGTCGACCCGATCGCGCTGCGGGTCGCGTTCGCCAGCGCCGCGGGCCGCATCATGCTCGTCACCGACGACCTGTCGACGTTCGGGATGCCTCCGGGCCGGTACGAGCTCGGTGGCGCCGCGGTCGTCATCGACGAGGACCAGCCGGCGCGCCGCGAGGACGGCACGATCGCCGGGGCCGCGGTGCGCCTCGACGCCTGCATCGCCCACGTCGTCCGGGCCGCCGGGGTCGACGTCGCCACGGCGATCCGGGCGGCCAGCACGGTGCCCGCCGTCGCCCTCGGCGCGCCCGAGCTCGGCACTCTCGCACCCGGGACGCCCGCCGATCTCGTCGTGCTGGACGCCGCCGAGCTGCGCGTCACGCACACGTGGATCGCAGGCAGGCGCCCCGGTTGACCGAGCGCCCGACCCGGTGGGACACTGGTAGACGCAGCCTTCGCGGCTGCCACCACCTCCACCTCTCCTGAACAAGGATGAACATGGCCAAAGCGCTGTACGGCTACGTCGGTGGCCCGTCCCCTGAGCACGCTCACGAGGTCGCGGTCCTGCGCCGCCGGATCGGCGACCTCGAGAACGAGGTGCTGCGACTGAAGGCCGAGAACGACGGCCTCCTCGCGCGCCTCGCCGAGACCGCGCACGACGGCGACCTCGCCGAGCTGCTCGAGTCCGCTGCTCGCTGATCCTGCGGCGTTTCCCCTGCGATGGCCGACATCGCAGGCACTAGGCTGACGTCGTGTATCTGAAGACCCTCACGCTGCGGGGATTCAAGTCCTTCGCGTCGTCCACGACGCTGGCCCTCGAACCCGGCATCACGGCAGTCGTCGGCCCCAACGGGTCCGGCAAGTCCAATGTCGTCGACGCCTTGTCGTGGGTGATGGGCGAGCAGGGCGCCAAGACGCTGCGTGGCGGCAAGATGGAGGACGTCATCTTCGCCGGCACCGCCGGCCGCGCGCCCCTCGGGCGCGCCGAGGTCGTCCTGACCATCGACAACTCCGACGGCGCCCTGCCGATCGAGTACGCCGAGGTCACGATCAGCCGCACGATGTTCCGCAGCGGCGGGTCCGAGTACGCGATCAACGGCAACACGTGCCGCCTGCTCGACGTCCAGGAGCTGCTGAGCGACTCCGGCATCGGCCGCGAGATGCACGTCATCGTCGGTCAGGGCCAGCTCGACTCGGTGCTGCGCGCCACCCCCGAGGAGCGCCGCGGCTTCGTCGAGGAGGCGGCGGGCGTCCTGAAGCACCGCAAGCGCAAGGAGAAGGCGCTCCGCAAGCTCGACGCCACGCAGGACAACCTGACCCGGCTGAACGACGTGCTCACCGAGCTGCGCCGCCAGCTCAAGCCGCTGGGCCGCCAGGCCGAGGTCGCCCGCCGGGCCGCCGGCATCCAGGCCACCGTCCGCGACGCGCGCGCCCGCCTGCTCGCCGACGACATCGTCGCCGCGCGGACCACGATCGAGACCGAGCTGGCCGACGAGCACGCGCTGCGCGCCCGTCGCGAGGAGGTCGAGAAGGCCCTCGCCGAGGCCCGGCGCATCGAGACCGAGCTCGAGCAGGCCCTCGCCACCGACGCGCCCCTGCTCGCCCGCGCCCAGGAGACGGTCTACGCCCTCGGCAGCCTGCGCGAGCGGTTCCACGGCACGGCCAACGTCGCCCGTGACCGGATCCGGCTCGCCGCCGACGCCTCGTCCGACCGCGTCGACGGTCGCGACCCCGAGGAGCTGGAGGCCGACGCCCGGCGTGCCCAGGAGCGTCTCGTCGAGCTCGAGGCCGACGTCGCCACCGCCGCGGAGGCCCTCCAGGGAGCCATCGCCGCGCGCGGGGAGGCCGAGGAGGCCTACTCCACCGAGGAGCGCCGGATCGCCGGCCTGCTGCGCGCCGCCGCCGACCGCCGCGAGGGGCTGGCCCGCCTGCACGGCCAGGTCAACGGGCTCAAGAGCCGCGCCGCTGCCGCGGGCGAGGAGATCGGCCGCCTGACGGCCGCCCGCGCCGAGGCGCGCCAGCGCGCCGAGGAGTCGCAGCGCGAGTTCAGCGCGCTCGAGAGCACGATCGCCGGACTGAGCGCCGGGGAGTCCGGCCTCGACGAGGAGCTGGAGGGCGCCGAGGAGGCCCTGGCCACCGCCGAGGCCGCCGTCACCGAGCTCACGTCCAGACGCGACGAGCTGGAGCGCCGCCTGGCCACCGCCACGGCGCGCAAGGAGGCCCTCGAGCTGGGCCTGAACCGCAAGGACGGCTCGGGTGCCCTGCTCGCGGCCTCCGACCGGCTCAACGGCGTGCTCGGCTCCGTCGCCGCCCTGATCACCGTCCGTGGGGGCCACGAGGCGGCCGTCGGCGCTGCCCTCGGAACCGCCGCGGACGCCGTGGCCGTCGACCGGGTCGACAGCGCGATCGACGCGCTGCACCTGCTGCGCGAGGAGGACCTCGGCCGCGCTGGCCTGCTGCTGGGCTCGGGCCAGGTGTCCACCGACGGCTGGCCCGCTCTGCCGGACGGCGCCGTCTACGCCGAGTCGCTCGTGGAGGCGCCCGCCGAGCTGCGCGGATCCCTGCGCCGCCTGCTGCACAAGGTCGCGGTTGTCGAGACGCTCGCCGCGGCGAAGCGCCTCGTCGCCGACCTGCCCGACGTCACGGCCGTCACCGCCGACGGCGACCGCATCGGCGCCCACTTCGCCGAGGGCGGCTCCACCAGCTCGCCCAGCCTGATCGAGGTCACGGCCGCGATCGACGAGGCGGCCGAGACGATCGAGCGCACCGGCCACGAGCTGGAGGCGCTGCGCTTCGAGACCGAGCGCGCGACCACCACCGCCGAGGCCGCGAACGACCGGGTCGACGCCGCGCTGGCCCGCCTGCACGAGTCGGACGCGTCGATGTCCGCCGTCGCCGAGAAGCTGGCCCAGCTGGGCACCACCAGCAGGTCCGCTGCCGCCGAGGCCGAGCGCCTCCAGACCGCCATCGCCGCCGCCGAGGAGGCCCGCGACCGTGACGTCGCCGGGCTGTCCGAGCTGGAGGAGCGGCTGACGGCCGCGGAGGACGCACCCGACGTCGAGCCCGACACGGCCGAGCTGGAGCGGCTCGCCGAGGCGGCGTCGGCCGCCCGTCGCGCCGAGACCGACGGCCGGCTCGCGCTGCGCACCGCCGAGGAGCGCGCCAAGGCCCTCGGCGCCCAGGTCGCGTCGCTGCTGGAGGCCGCCGAGGCCGAGCGTGAGGCCCGCGAGCGGGCCCGGGTGCGCGCCGAGCGGCGTCGCCGCGAGGCCGAGACGGCCACGGCCGTGCTGCAGGCCGCCGAGACCGCCCTGCAGCACCTCGAGCAGTCGTACGCCGACGCCACCCGCACCCGGGTGGAGATCGAGCACTCGCGGTCCGAGCGCGAGCAGCGGCTCAAGGAGGCCCGCTCCACCGTCCGTGGCCTGTCGTCCGACCTCGAGGGCCTGACCGACTCGGTGCACAAGGACGAGATGGCCCGCGCCCAGCTGCGGCTGCGGCTCGAGGCCCTGCAGGAGCGCGCTCTGGAGGAGCTCGGCGTCGAGGCCGACACGCTCGTGGCCGAGTACGGTCCCGACCAGATGGTGCTGCCGATCGATGGCGAGGGTGAGCCCATCCCGTTCGAGCGCACCGAGCAGGCCAAGCGCCTCAAGACGGCCGAGCGTGAGCTGGCGATGCTCGGCAAGGTCAACCCGCTCGCGCTGGAGGAGTTCTCCGCCCTGGAGGAGCGTCACCAGTTCCTCTCCGAGCAGCTGGACGACCTGCGCAAGACCCGCGAGGACCTCCTCGAGATCGTCGCCGACGTCGACGCCAAGGTCGAGCAGGTGTTCACCGAGGCCTGGGCCGACGTCGAGCGGGAGTTCAACGACGTCTTCTCCCGCCTGTTCCCCGGTGGCGAGGGCCGCCTGATCCTCACCGATCCGTCCGACATGCTGGCGACCGGCATCGACGTGGAGGCCCGGCCCCCGGGCAAGAAGGTCAAGCGGCTGTCGCTGCTCTCCGGTGGCGAGCGGTCGCTGGTGGCCGTCGCGTTCCTGGTCGCGCTGTTCAAGGCGCGTCCCAGCCCGTTCTACATCCTCGACGAGGTCGAGGCGGCGCTCGACGACACGAACCTCGGCCGCCTGCTGGAGATCTACGAGGAGCTGCGCGCCAACTCCCAGCTCATCGTGATCACGCACCAGAAGCGCACGATGGAGGTCTGCGACGCCCTGTACGGCGTGACGATGCGCGGCGACGGCGTCTCGGCCGTGATCAGCCAGCGTCTGCGCGAGGAGGAGTCGGCATGAGCCGTCCCGGAGCCACGTTCACCATCACCACCCGGTGGGAGGACGAGGACGTCTACGGTCACGTCAACAACGTGAAGTACTACTCCTACTTCGACACCGCCGTGAACGGCTACCTCATCCGCGAGACCGGCACCGACATCCGCCGCCTCCCGGCCTACGGGATCGTCGCGGAGTCCTCGTGCCGCTTCCTGCGCGAGCTCAAGTTCCCGCTCGACGTCGTGGCGGGCCTGACGGTCACGAAGCTGGGCAACTCCAGCGTCGTCTACGAGATCAGCCTGTACCAGGACGACGACCCCGAACCGGCCGCGATCGGCCGGTTCGTGCACGTCTACGTGACGGGGGAGGACCGCAAGGTCACCCCGATTCCGGACGTCATCCGCACGGTGCTGGAGCCCCTCGCGGTCTGAGACGGACGGGGCGGGTGATGTCCGCCACGTCGGATGCTCGACCGCACCTTCCTGACCCTGCCGCGACCTACGCTCGCGGGTGGATCACAACGGTGTGACCCGCAGTCGGAAGGACCAGTGTGGACTCAGCACTCGAGCTCGCCCGGTGGCAGTTCGGCATCACGACCGTCTACCACTTCCTGTTCGTGCCGATGACGATCAGCATGGCGTTCCTGGTGGCGATCATGCAGACGGCGTGGTGGCGCACCGGGAACGAGAAGTGGCTCCGCCTGACCCGGATGTTCGGCAAGCTCTTCCTCATCAACTTCGCCATGGGCGTCGTCACCGGCATCGTGCAGGAGTTCCAGTTCGGCATGAACTGGAGCAGCTACAGCCGCTTCGTCGGCGACATCTTCGGCGCCCCGCTCGCGATCGAGGGCCTGCTGGCCTTCTTCCTGGAGTCGACGTTCCTGGGGCTGTGGATCTTCGGCTGGGACCGGCTCAAGCCCGGCCTGCACCTGATGACCATCTGGATCGCTGCGTTCGGAACGGCGCTCTCGGCCTACTTCATCCTCGCGGCCAACTCGTTCATGCAGAACCCCGTGGGCTTCACCATGAACGAGGAGCGCGGCCGCGCCGAGCTGAACGACTTCATGGCGGTGCTGACCAACAAGGTCGCCCTCATCACGCTGCCGCACACCCTGTTCGCGGCCTTCATGGTCGGCGGCGGGTTCGTGGCCGCGGTTGCGGTGTGGCACCTCATCCGCCGCCCCGACCGGGACGCCGACGCGTTCCGCAGCGCGGCGAAGCTCGGCGCCGTGACGCTGCTCATCGCGGGCATCGGCGTCGTCATCACCGGCGACATCCAGGGCAAGGTCATGACCGAGGTCCAGCCGATGAAGATGGCGGCCGCAGAGGCGCTCTACGAGGACGCCGACGAGTGCGCGCCGTTCTCCGTGTTCACCGTCGGCACGCTCGACGGCTCCAAGCCGCTCTTCAGCGTCGAGATCCCGTGCCTGCTGTCGCAGCTGGCCACGGGCGGCTTCGGCGGCGAGGTGCGCGGCATCAACTCGCTCAACGAGGAGTACGCCGAGACGTACGCCGACTCCGGGATCACCGACTTCTCGCCAAACATCCCGGTCACCTACTGGAGCTTCCGCCTCATGATGGGCCTCGGGTTCGTGGCGATGGCGGCGAGCGCCTGGATCCTGTGGGCCCTGCGCCGAGGCCGTGTCCCGACGCCCGGTGCACGCACGACCCGCTGGCTGCTGTGGACCGCCATGGTCCTTCCCCTCATGCCGCTGTTCGCGAACTCGTTCGGCTGGATCTTCACCGAGATGGGGCGCCAGCCCTGGGTGGTCTTCGGCCTGATGCCCACCGAGGCGGGCGTCTCGCCGTCGGTCTCGGCCGCGCAGGTGTGGACCTCGATGCTCGGCTTCACGCTGCTGTACGGCGCGCTGGCGGTCGTCGAGGTCAAGCTGCTGCTGCGGTTCATCGACAAGGGCCTGCCCGAGGCCAATCCGCCCTCCGCCCCCGACGACGACTCCGACGCCCCGCTGGCGTTCGCGTACTGAGGACACCGCCATGGAACTCACCACCGTCTGGTTCATCCTGATCGCCTTCCTGTTCGTCGGGTACTTCGTGCTCGAGGGCTTCGACTTCGGCGTGGGCATGCTCGTCGGCCTGCTGGCCAAGGACGAGAAGGAGCGTCGCGTCCTCGTCAACACCATCGGTCCGGTCTGGGACGGCAACGAGGTGTGGCTCATCGTCGGCGGCGGCGCGATGTTCGCCGCCTTCCCCGAGTGGTACGCCACCTTGTTCAGCGGCTTCTACCTGCCGCTGTTCCTCATCCTCATCGCCCTGATCGTCCGCGGCGTCGCGTTCGAGTACCGCGGCCTGCGCGACCAGCAGGAGTGGCGCGACCGCTGGGACTGGGCGATCATCATCGGCTCGTTCGTCCCGGCCCTGCTGTGGGGCGTGGCGTTCGCGAACATCGTCCGCGGCGTCCCGATCAACGAGTCCCACGAGTACGTCGGCGGGTTCTTCAACCTGCTCAACCCGTACGCACTGCTGGGCGGCCTGCTGACGACGTCGGTCTTCCTCGTGCACGGAGCGTTCTTCGTCGCGCTCAAGACCGTCGGCGACATCCGCGTCCGGGCGCACGCGTTCGCGCAGCGGCTCGGTGCCGTCGTCGCGGTGCTTGCGGTGGCGTTCATCGGCTGGACCGCAGCTCGGGACGGCGACCTCGCCGTCTGGGTGATCGGCGGCGTGGCGGCTCTCGCGTTCCTCGGTGGCCTCGCCGCCAGCATGCGCGACCGCGACGGCTGGGCCTTCGTCGGCACGGCCGTGGCGATCGCCGGCGTCGTGGCGATGCTGTTCGTCGCGCTGTTCCCCGACGTGATGCCCTCGACGCTCGACCCGGCGTTCAGCCTGACCACCGAGAACGCGTCGTCGACGCCCTACACGCTCAAGATCATGACCTGGGTCGCGGTGGCGTTCACGCCCATCGTGCTGATGTACCAGGCGTGGTCGTACTGGGTGTTCCGCAAGCGCATCGGCGTGCAGCACATCCCGGCGTGAGACCCCTCGATCCGCGGCTCGTCCGCCGCTCGGCCACCGTCCGCACCCACCTGGTGTGGTCGGTGGTCCTGGGTGTCGTCACGGCGCTGCTCATCATCGGCGTGTCCTGGTGCGTCGCCGAGGTCGTCGCCCGCCGGTTCACCGGCGACGAGGTCCTGCTGCTCCCGCTCGCGATCGCCGCGGCCTTCGGGCTGCGGGCGGTGATCGCGTGGGCGCACGGTGTCGTCAGCGAGCGGGCCGCCATCCGGGTGAAGGCCGAGCTGCGGTCCGAGGTCGTGGACGACCTGCTCGACCCGCGCCGCGTCGGTCCGCGGCCCGGGAGCGGCCGCCTCGTGGCGTTGCTCGGCCCCGGGATGGACGCGTTCGACGGATACGTCGGGCGGTTCCTGCCACAGCTCGCGCTCGCGGCGATCGTGCCGGCCGCCGTGATCGCCGTGATCGCGTGGACCGACCTGCTGTCGGCAGTGATCATCGTGGTCACGCTGCCGCTCATCGGCCTCTTCATGTGGCTCGTCGGCATGCTGACGCGCGACCGGGTGGAGCGCCGCTGGGCCGCCATGGAGCGCCTGGCCCGGCACTTCACCGACGTGCTCGACGGCCTCGTCGTGCTGAAGGTCTTCGGACGGCGCCAGGAGCGTGGGATCCGCGAGGTCGGCGACCGGCACCGGGTCGAGACGATGCGCGCCCTGCGGCTGGCCTTCCTGTCCTCGCTGGTGCTCGAGCTGATCTCGACGATCTCGGTGGCCCTCGTGGCCGTGAGTGTCGGCCTGCGCGTCGTCGAGGGTCATCTCGACCTGCGCGACGCGATGTTCGTCCTGCTGCTGGCGCCCGAGGCGTACCTGCCGGTGCGCCGGGTCGGGATGATGTTCCACGACAGCACCGAGGGCGCCACGGCCACCGCCGAGCTGCTCGACCTGCTCGACCACGACCGCCACGAGGGGACCGTCGCGCCGCCGGCCGGGCCGTCGACCATCACGGTGAGCGGCGCGCGACTGACGCATCCCGGCCGCAGCGCGCTGTCGCTGGCCGTCGACGAGCTGCGGGTCGAGCCGGGGGAGTTCCTCGCGGTCGTCGGCCGCTCCGGTGGTGGGAAGTCCACCCTGCTCGACGTCCTGCTCGGCTTCGAGCGGCTGGACGCCGGATCGGTCACCGTCGGCGACACCGCGCTGGCCGACCTCGACATCGCCGCCTGGCGGGAGTCGGTGGCCTGGGTGCCGCAGACGCCGCACCTCGTGGCCGGCACCCTCGGCGAGAACGTCGCGCTGGGCCAGCGAGGCGCGAGCGCCGAGGAGATCGCCGCGGCCGCCGGCGACGCAGGGCTGGACCTCTCCCTGGGACGGGTCGTGCGCGAGGGCACGACCGACCTGTCGGCGGGGGAGCGACGCCGCGTGGCGGTGGCGCGGGCCCTGCTGCGGATCCGGCGAACGGACGCCTGGCTCGTGCTGCTGGACGAGCCCACCGCGGGCCTCGACGCCCACCACGAGGCCACGGTGCTGACCGCCCTGCGCGAGTCGGGCGCCACGGTGCTGGTCGTCACGCACCGGCCCGAGACCGTGGCCGCGGCCGATCGGGTCGTCGAGGTGGCCGCATGAGCCGCACCTACTCGCGCCGCGCGCGCCTGGGCACGGGACTGGCCATGGGCGTCGCCGCCCAGCTGGCCGCGGTCGGCCTGCTGCTGGCCTCCGCGTGGCTCATCGTCCGGGCCGCCGAGCAGCCGCCCGTGCTCTACCTCATGGTCGCGATCGTCTCGGTGCGCTTCTTCGGGATCTCCCGGTCGGTGCTGCGCTACGTGGAGCGGCTGCTGACGCACGACGTCGCCCTCGCCGACGCGGTGGAGCAACGCGTCGCCACCTACACCGACCTCGACCGCGCGGCGCCCGCCGGACTGGGCGATCTGCGCCGCGGCGACCTCGTCAGCCGGGTCGTCGCCGACGTCGCCCGGATGCAGGACCGGCTGCTGCGGCTGCGCATCCCGTGGTGGATCGGGCTGGCGGCCACGGCCGTCGTCGTGGTGGTCGTCGCGCTGATCGACGCGCCGTCAGGCCTGGTCATCACCGCCGGCGTGGCGGTGGCGGCGCTGTCGCTGCGGTGGCTCGTCGCACGCGCCGGCAGTCGGCGCAGCGGCCGGGCCGAAGCACAGGGACGTCTGTCGGCCGAGGTCGCCGCCGCGGCCGTCGCCGCGCGCGAGCTCGTCGCCTTCGGTGCCGCCGACGAGGCCCGGGCGACCGCCTCGACCGCCACCGGCGACGCCGAGTCGGCCCAGTCCGGCGGCGCGAGCGTCGCCGGCATCGGGTCGGCCGTCGTCCTGGCCGTCGCCGGGCTCACGGTCGCCGTCCTGGCCGCCCTGTCCGGCGGCCTCGACCCGGTCCTCGTCGGCGTGGTCCTGCTGGCGCCGATCGCCCTGGTCGAGCCGTGGGACGGCTGGTCGGAGGCCGAGCGACTGCGGCCCGAGGTCACGGCCGCGGCGGCGCGACTCGCTGCCCTGGCGGATCTGGGCGCGCCGGTCGAGGACCCCGCCGATCCGCGCCCGCTGCCGGACGGCAACGACCTCGTGGTCGAGGACGTCCGCGTCGGCTGGGACACCCCCGTGACGACACCGATCTCGTTCAAGGTGCCCGAGGGTGCCGCGATGGCGGTCACCGGTCCCAGCGGTGTCGGCAAGTCCACGCTCGGCTACGCGCTGCTGCGGCTGCTGCCGACGTGGCACGGCACCGTCTCGCTCGGTGGAGTGCCCACGACCGAGCTGTCCGCCGCCGAGGTCCGTCGCCGCATCGGCTACCTCGGCCAGGACGACGCCGTGTTCGACACCTCGATCCGCGAGAACCTGCGGATCGCCGATCCGGAGGCCGACGACGAGCGACTGCGCGCCGCGCTCGCGTCCGCCGGGCTGCTCGTGTCGGTCGACGCCATGCCGCAGGGCCTCGACACCCCGGTCGGCGAGCACGGCGGCCGGCTCTCCGGCGGCGAGCGCCAGCGACTGTGCCTGGCGCGGCTGCTGCTCGCCGACCACCGCGTGCTGGTGCTGGACGAGCCGACCGAGCACCTCGACGCGCCGACGGCAGCGGCACTGATGGACGACGTCCTCGCCCTGGCGGGTCCCGGAGGGCGCAGCCTCGTCGTCATCTCGCACAGCCCGGCCGTGCTGGCCCGGTTCGACGACGTCGTCCGCTTGTCTAGGGTGGACCCGTGACCACCGAGACCCTCGTCGTCCTGATCGCCGTCGCCGTCGTCATCCTCGGTGGCGGCCTCGCGTACCTCATCGCCAAGCCGCGCCGCGAGCTGCCGCCGCCCGACGTGATGGACGAGCTCACCGAGCGTGAGATCGAGCATCCCGAGCTGCGCGAGGTCGACCTCGACGAGGTCGAGGAGCTCGAGGCCGGGGTCCTGGAGGAGGAGCCGGCCGCCCCGGCTGCCCCCACGCTGGAGCGCCCCGAGACCCCGCAGGGCCGCCTCGCGCGCCTGCGCTCGCGCCTCTCGCGCTCGCAGACGAGCCTGGGCCGCGGCCTGCTCTCGCTGCTCGGCGGCGGCGACCTCACCGAGGACCAGTGGGAGGAGATCGAGGACACCCTGCTCGCGGCCGACGTGGGCGTCGGTCCCACCACCGAGCTGGTCACGAACCTGCGCGCCCGGCTCGCCGCCGAGGGCGTCAAGGATCCCGAGCGCGCCAAGGCCGTGCTGCGCGACGAGCTGCTGGGCCTCGTGGGCCCCTCGCTCGATCGCACGATGCACACCACCGGTGACGACAACCTTCCCGGCGTCGTGCTCGTCGTCGGTGTCAACGGCACCGGCAAGACCACCACCGTCGGCCGCCTCGCCCGCGTGCTCGTCGCGGAGGACCGCTCGGTCCTGCTCGGCGCCGCCGACACGTTCCGCGCCGCCGCGGCCGACCAGCTGGAGACGTGGGGCGCCCGCGTGGGCGTGCCCACGGTGCGCAGCCACGAGGGCGCCGACCCGGCCAGCGTGGGCTTCGAGACCGTGAAGCAGGGCATCGCCGACGGCGTCGACGTCGTCCTGGTCGACACCGCCGGACGCCTGCACACCAAGTCGGGCCTGATGGACGAGCTCGGCAAGGTCAAGCGCGTCATCGAGAAGCAGGCTCCGGTCACCGAGGTCCTGCTGGTGATCGACGCGACGACCGGTCAGAACGGCCTCACGCAGGCGCGCGTGTTCGGCGAGGTCGTCGACGTCACGGGCATCGTGCTGACGAAGCTCGACGGCACCGCCAAGGGCGGCATCGTCATCGCCGTGCAGCGCGAGCTCGGCGTTCCGGTGAAGTACGTCGGCCTCGGCGAGGGCCCCGACGACCTCGCGCCGTTCGACCCCGCCGACTTCGTGGACGCCCTCCTGGAGGCGTAACACAGACGTAACACGGAGCGTTCCGACGCGAAATCGGGACCGGCCACAGTGACGGGCATGGATGGTTACTACGCCTGGATGCTCATGGCCACGGCCATGGTGCTCTTCATGACCGTGCCCGCGCTCGCCCTGTTCTACGGCGGCATGACCCGCGCCCGCTCCGTGCTGAACATGATGATGATGTCCTACGTGGCCGCGGCCGTCGTCGGACTCGTCTACGTGCTTTGGGGCTGGTCGATGTCCTTCGGCAGCAAGGACGTCGGCGGCCTGTTCGCCAGCCCCTTCGAGCTCTTCGGGCTCGAGGGCGTCGAGTGGGGCGACTACATCGCCGTCGCGTTCCAGATGACCTTCGCGATCATCACCGCGGCCCTCATCTCCGGCGCCATCGCCGACCGCGTGAAGTTCTCGGCCTGGCTCGTCTTCCTGCCGCTGTGGGTCACCTTCTCGTACTTCCCGATCGCGCACATGGTGTGGGGCGGCGGCTTCATCGCCGAGCACTTCCCGGCCCAGGACTACGCCGGCGGCACCGTGGTGCACATCAACGCCGGCATCGCGGGCGGCATCCTCGCGCTGATCATCGGCCGGCGGATCGGCTGGCCGCGCGAGCAGATGCGCCCCCACAACCTGCCGTTGACGATGATGGGCGCCGCGCTGCTGTGGTTCGGCTGGTACGGATTCAACGTCGGCTCGATCGTCTTCGCCGAGGGTGACGGCGCCGCCAAGGACACCGCCCAGTTCATGACCGAGACCGGCGTGACCTTCATGAACACGACCGTCGCCACGATGGCCGCGATCCTGGCCTGGCTGGCGGTCGAGAAGATCCTCCACGGCAAGGCCACCTCGCTCGGTGCGGCGTCGGGCATCGTCGCCGGACTCGTGGCGATCACCCCCGCCTGCGGCGCGGTCGGCATCGTCGGCGCCATCGCGATCGGCGCGGCCTCCGGTGCACTGTGCGCCTGGGCGGTCGGCCTCAAGTTCAAGTACGGCCTCGACGACTCGCTCGACGTGGTGGGCGTCCACCTCGTCGGCGGCCTCGTCGGCACGCTGCTCATCGGCCTGTTCTCCACCGCCTCCGCGCCCGGTGGCATCGACGGGCTGCTCTACGGCGGCGGCTTCGAGTCGCTGTTCAACCAGTTCATGGCGGCGCTCATCGCCATCGTGTGGACGGGCGTGTTCACCACCCTCATCGCCCTGGCCATCAAGTACACGATCGGCTGGCGCGTCGACGACGAGGACGAGGTCACCAACGGGATCGACTTCGCCCAGCACGGAGAATCTGCCTACGACATCGCCGGGTCCACCGGATCCAGCTTCTGAGAACGGAGAATGATCGTATGAAGCTCGTGACCGCGGTGATCAAGCCGCACAAGTGGGAAGAGGTCCGGGAGGCGCTCGCCGCCTCCGGCGTGGCCGGCATGACCGTCACCGAGGCCAGCGGCTACGGCCAGCAGAAGGGCCACACGGAGGTCTACCGGGGCGCCGAGTACGACGTCTCCCTGGTGCCGAAGATCCGCCTCGAGGTCGTCGTCGACGACGCCGACGTCGAGGGTGTGGTCGCCACGATCACGTCCGCGGCCCAGACCGGCAAGATCGGCGACGGCAAGGTGTGGGTCATGCCCGTCGAGTCGGTGGTCCGGGTCCGCACCGGCGAGACGGACGAAGCGGCGCTCTGAACGAGGCGCTCGACCAGGCCCGCCGGGGCCGGGCCGACGCGATGGACCGGGTGCTGCGCGAGGCCTTCGCAGCGGTGGCCGGGGACATCGAGACCGGCCTGGCCCTGGCGGCCATCGGCGGCTACGGGAGGGCGCAACTCTCCCCGCACAGCGACGTCGACGTGGTCCTGGTCCACGCCGACCACCTCGATCCCGCCGAGGTCGACGCGCGGGCGGCGGCGCTGTGGAGCCGGCTGTGGGAGGCGAAGGTGCCGCTCGACCACTCCGTCCGGTCGCTGACCGAGATGGAGGAGTTGGCCGCGACGGACCACCGCGTCGCGATCGGCGTCGTCGACGCACGCTACGTGGCCGGCGACGCGGGCGCCGTCGTGGGCATGCGCTCCACCGTGATGGCCGGGTGGCGCCGGGAGGCCCGCTCGCGTCTCCAGACCGTGCGCCAGGACCGGGACGCGCGGCTCGAGCGCTCGGGCCAGCTGGCCTACGAGGCGGTCCCCGACCTCAAGAACTCCGGGGGAGGGCTCCGCGACGCCGTGCTGCTGCGGGCGATCGCGGCCACGTGGCTGGTCGACGTGCCCGCGCGCGAGGTGGCCCAGCTGACCGCCGAGCTGCTCGACGTGCGCGACCTGCTCCACGAGGTGGGCGGCCGGCGCACCGACAAGCTGGTGCCCGAGCTGGTGCCCGACATCGCCGCGCGGCTGGGGCTGACCCCGGCCGATCTCGACGTGCACGCGCGCGACGTGGGCCGCCGGCTCGACCACCTCACGGCCCGCGCCTGGCGACGTCTCGACGACATCGCGCGCAGCCCGCACCGGTCGGTCGGCAGCCGCGGCCCGATCATCGAGAAGGTCGTCCCGGGCGTCGGCGTCCTCGACACCGAGGTCGTGCTCACGGCCGACGCCGCCCCCGCGTCGGACCCCGAGCTGCTGTTCCGGGCCGCCGCCGTGGCGGCGCGTCGGAACCTCCCGATCAACCAAGCGTCGCTCGACCGGATGGCGCGCGAGATCCGATGGCCCGACGAGCCGATGCCCGCGTCCACGCACCGCTGGCTGGTCGACCTCGTCTCGTCGGGACGCCGCCTCGTCCCGGTGTGGCTGCAGCTGGACTTCGCGGGCCTGATCGACCCGTTCCTCCCCGAGTGGGCCGGCATCCGCCTGCGAGGCTCGTCCTCGCCGATCCACCGGTTCACCGTCGACCGGCACAGCCTCGAGGCCGCCGTGAACGCGGACGAGCTCAACCGCGAGGTGGACCGCCCCGACCTGCTGGCGGTGGCGGGCCTCCTGCACGACATCGGCAAGGGCGCGCGGGGCGCCCACAGCGAGGTGGGCGAGCCGATGGCCGTCGCGATCGCGCGCCGCTGGGGATTCGACGAGACCGATGCGGTGACGATCGGCTGGCTCGTGCGGCGCCCCCTGCTGCTGCCCACCATCGCCACCCGGCGCGACATCGAGGATCCCCTCACCGCCTCGAACGTCGCGGAGTTCATCCCCGACGAGGCGGCGCTCGACCTGCTGTCCGCCCTCACCGCGTGCGACGCGCGCGCCACCAGCGCGGCGGCCTGGAGCGACTGGCGGCGCAGCCTCGTCGAGGGCTTGGTCCGCAAGGTCCGCGACCACCTCCGCGGCACCGCGGTGCCGGCATCCGACTACGCCGGCTGGCCCGCCCACGTGCCGATGCCCGACCTCGACCGCGAGGTGGTGGGGGAGTTCATCCTCGCCGTGCAGCCCCACCACGACGGCTCGCTGCTCACGATCGCCGTTCCCGACCGCCGGGGCATGCTGGCCGACCTCGCCGGAGCGCTCACGGTGGCGGGCCTGAACATCCGGTCGTGCCGCTCGGTCACGGTGGACCACGTGGCGGCCACCCTGTGGGAGGTCACGAGGTCCACGGTCGACGCCACGACCCTGGCCGAGCGTATCCGTCCGGTGCTCGAGGGCCGCGTCGACCTCGCCCAGCGCCTGGCCTACCGGCTCGAGCGGGACGAGTACGAGCCGCGCGTGAACGTCCTCGACGCGCTCGAGCAGACGGCGACGCTGCTCCAGGTCCGCACCCTCGACCGCCGCGGGCTGATGTGGACGGTGTGCCACACGATCGCGACGCTGGGGCTCCACATCCGCTCGGTGCACCTGTCGACGTACGGCGACGAGGCTCGCGACGTGTTCTACGTGACCGACGACGACAACGCCGCCCTGGGCGACGACGCGGCCCGCGCGTTGCGCCAGGCGGTGAGTGACGCCCTCGCCTGACGGGCGCTCGGCTACTCTGGGGACCTATGTTCGATTCGCTGCAGGACCGGCTCCAGTCGGCATTCAAGGGACTCCGCGGCAAGGGCAAGCTGTCCGATGCCGACATCGACGCTGTCGCCCGCGAGATCCGCGTCGCGCTGCTCGACGCCGACGTCGCGGTGCCCGTCGTGCGCGAGTTCATCGCGAACGTCAAGGAGCGCGCCCGCGGCGCCGAGGTGAGCCAGGCGCTCAACCCGGCGCAGCAGGTCATCAAGATCGTCAACGACGAGCTCGTGCGCATCCTCGGCGGCGAGACGCGCCGGATCCGCTTCGCCAAGAACCCGCCGACCGTGATCATGCTCGCCGGCCTCCAGGGCGCCGGCAAGACCACGCTGGCCGGCAAGCTCGGTCGCTGGCTCAAGGCGCAGGGCCACTCGCCCATGCTCGTCGCGGCCGACCTCCAGCGTCCCAACGCCGTCACGCAGCTGAAGGTCGTCGGCGAGCAGGCGGGCGTCACCGTCTTCGCCCCCGAGGCCGGCAACGTCGGGGGAGCCCAGACCGGCTCGGGCACCCAGA
This sequence comes from Aeromicrobium phoceense, assembly GCF_013868155.1. NCBI lineage: Bacteria > Bacillati > Actinomycetota > Actinomycetes > Propionibacteriales > Nocardioidaceae > Aeromicrobium > Aeromicrobium phoceense. The sequence continues at coordinate 2,443,748 of NZ_JACEOG010000001.1, read as the reverse complement.
GCATCGGCGACCCGGTGCGGGTCGCGCGCGACGCCGTCGCCGAGGCGAAGCGCTCGTTGCACGACGTCGTCGTCATCGACACCGCCGGCCGCCTCGCGATCGACGCCGAGCTGATGAAGCAGGCCGCCGACATCCGCGAAGCCACGCAGCCCGACGAGGTGCTGTTCGTCATCGACGCGATGATCGGTCAGGACGCCGTCGGCACCGCCGAGGCGTTCCTCGAGGGCGTCGACTTCACCGGCGTCGTCCTGTCGAAGCTCGACGGCGACGCCCGCGGTGGTGCCGCCCTGTCGGTGCGCTCGGTCACGGGCCGCCCGATCATGTTCGCCTCCACGGGCGAGAAGCTCGACGAGTTCGACGTCTTCCACCCCGACCGCATGGCCTCGCGCATCCTCGACATGGGCGACGTCATGACGCTCATCGAGCAGGCCGAGAAGGTCTTCGACGCCGACCAGGCCGCGCAGGCCGCCGAGAAGGTCGCCGGCGGCTCCTTCACGCTGGCCGACTTCCTCCAGCAGATGGAGGCCCTGTCGAAGATGGGGTCGATGTCCAAGATGCTCGGGATGCTGCCGGGCATGGGCCAGTTCAAGGACCAGCTCGCGAACTTCGACGAGAAGGACATCGACAAGATCAAGGCGATCATCCGGTCGATGACGCCGTCCGAGCGTGACAACCCCAAGATCATCGACGGCTCGCGCCGCGCCCGCATCGCCCGCGGCTCGGGCACGCAGGTCAGCGACGTCAACCAGCTCGTCACCCGGTTCTTCGAGGCCGCCAAGATGATGCAGCGCATGGCCAAGGGCGGCGGGGTGCCCGGCATGGGCGCGATGCCCGGCATGCCCGGCATGGGCGCGGGCAAGCGCGCCGGGGCCAAGCAGCCGAAGCAGAACAACAAGAAGAAGGGCAAGCGCGTCTCGGGCAACCCGGCCAAGCGCGCCGCTGCCGCGCAGGCCGAGCCGGCGAAGCCCGCCGGGGCCGGTGCCTTCGGCTTCGACCAGAACGCCGCGGCCGACGACTTCGAGCTCCCGAAGGAGCTGCGCGACCTGCTCTGACGCGACTTGGTCCGCTCCCGGGCGTAGCGTGAGGGCCATGAGTCCGCCGCTGGTCGTGGTCATGGGGATCTCGGGGGTCGGCAAGTCCGCGGTGGGTCACGCGGTGGCCGACGACTCAGGGGTCCCGTACGCCGACGGAGACGACTACCACCCGCAGGCCAACATCGAGAAGATGTCGGCCGGGCAGGCGCTGACCGACGAGGACCGCTGGCCCTGGCTCGACCTGATCGGCGGCTGGCTCGCCGACCACGACGAGCAGGGCGGCGTGATCAGCTGCTCCGCCCTTCGCCGGGTGTACCGCGACGTGCTGACCCGGCACGCGCCGCGCACCGTGTTCCTGCACCTGGTGGGCGACCACGAGCTCATCCTGTCCCGCATGGAGGGTCGCGACCACTTCATGCCGGTCTCGCTGCTGGAGTCGCAGGAGGCCACCCTCGAGCCGCTCGAGGCCGACGAGAACGGCGTCGTCTTCGACGTCACCGAGACGCCGGAGAGGATCGCCGCGGCATTCCTGCTCTGGCTGCGCACCACGGAGGCACAGGCCTGATGTCCGATTCCACCCAGCTGATCCTCGCCGCCCTCCTGGGCATCGCGGTCATCGTCGTCCTGATCACCGTGGCGAAGCTGCACCCGTTCCTCAGCCTCACGCTCGGCTCGCTCACCGTCGGCGCGGCCGCCGGTATGTCGATGTCCAGGACGGTCGAGAGCTTCAGCGCCGGCGTGGGCACGACCGTGGCCGGTGTCGGCATGCTGATCGCCCTCGGCGCGATGTTCGGCAAGCTGCTGGCCGATTCCGGGGGAGCGGACCAGATCGTCGACACGATCATCGGAAAGTCGTCCGACCGGATGCTGCCCTGGGCGATGGCCGGCATCGGCGCGCTGATCGGCCTGCCGATGTTCTTCGAGATCGGCCTCGTGCTGCTGATGCCGGTGATCTTCCTGGTGGCGCGCCGGTCGGGGAAGTCGCTGATCGGCCTCGGCATCCCTGCGCTCGCCGGCCTGTCGGCGATGCACGGCTTCGTGCCGCCGCACCCCGGACCCCTCGTCGCCGTCGACGCGCTCGGTGCCGACCTGGGCCTCACGCTCGGCCTCGGCGTCCTCGTCGCGATCCCCACGATCATCGTCGCCGGGCCGCTCTTCGCGCGCGTGGCCCCCCGCTGGGTGGACGTGCCCACGCCGCACCTGTTCGACGCCGACGAGCAGGTGCACACCGGCAAGCGGCCGAGCTTCGCGCTGACCCTCGCCACGGTGCTGCTCCCCGTCGTGCTCATGCTGGCCAAGACGGTGGCCGACATCGTCGAGGCCGAGGGCGTCCTGCGGTCGACGCTCGACTTCGTCGGCACCCCGCTCGTGGCCCTGCTCATCTCGGTGCTGGTCGCGATGTTCACCCTCGGCCGGGCCGGCGGGATGGAGTGGGACAGGATCATGGACACCCTCGGGGCCTCCCTGGGACCCATCGCCGGCATCGTGTTCATCGTCGGCGCCGGTGGCGGCTTCAAGCAGACGCTCGTCGACACCGGGATCGCCGACGTCGTGGCCGAGTGGGTGGAGGGATCAAACTTCTCCGTCTTCGTCGTGGCGTGGCTCGTGGCCGTGCTGATCCGCCTCGCCACGGGCTCGGCGACGGTGGCCACGGTGACGGCCTCGGGCATCATGGCGCCGCTGGCAGGGGACCTGAGCAGCCCCGAGGTCTCGCTGCTCGTGCTGGCGATCGGCGCCGGCTCGCTGTTCTTCAGCCACGTCAACGACGCCGGCTTCTGGCTGGTCAAGGAGTACTTCGGCATGACGGTCGGCCAGACGATCAAGACGTGGTCGATCATGGAGACCGTGCTGTCCGTCTCGGGACTGATCGTCGTCCTCTTGCTCGGTCTCGTAGTCTGACCGGGTGCTGATCGCGCTCCTGCGCCACCACCTGCGGCCCTACCGGGTCCCGGTCCTGGTGGTGTGCCTCTTCCAACTCGTCCAGACGGTGGCCACGCTGTACCTGCCCGGGCTGAACGCCGACATCATCGACGAGGGCGTGGCCCAGGGCGACATCGGCCGCATCTGGCACGTGGGCGGGCTGATGCTCGCCGTCACGGTCCTGCAGGTCGTGTGCAACGTCGTCGCGGTCTTCATCGGCTCGCGGGTCGCGATGGCCGTGGGCCGCGACCTGCGCGCCGAGGTCTTCGGCACGGTGCAGTCGTTCGGCAGCCGCGAGATGGCCTCGTTCGGACCGCCCACGCTGATCACCCGCAACACCAACGACGTCCAGCAGGTCCAGCTGCTGCTGTTCATGGGGCTGACGATGATGGTCGCCGCCCCGATCACCGGCATCGGCGGGCTGGTCATGGCCCTGCGCGAGGACGTTCAGCTGTCGGCCGTCTTCCTGATCGTCCTGCCGGTGCTCGTCATCTCGCTCGGGCTGATCATCGCGAAGATGCGCCCGCTGTTCCGCCTCATGCAGGAGCGCATCGACACGCTGAACCAGATCATGCGCGAGCAGATCACCGGCGTGCGCGTCGTGCGGGCCTTCGTCCGAGAGGACCAGGAGGCCGCCCGCTTCGCGCACGCGAACGAGCTCAACCGCCAGGTCGCCGTGGGCGCCGGCCGTCTGATGACGATCTTCTTCCCGCTGCTGATGGGCATCATGAACCTGTCGGTGGTGCTCGCCCTGTGGTGGGGCGCCTCGCGGATCGGTGCGGGCGAGCTGCAGATCGGCCAGCTGACCGCGTTCCAGCAGTACCTGATCCAGACCCTGATGGCCGTGATGATGGCGACCTTCATGTTCATGCTGTGGCCTCGCTCCGAGGTGTCGGCCGAGCGGCTCACCGAGGTGCTGCGCACGGAGCCCGCGATCGACCTCGACCCCGAGGTGCCGAGCGTCGAGCTGTCGCAGGGCCGTGTCGACGTCGAGAGTGCGTCGTTCTCGTACCCGGGCGCGGAGAACGCCGTCATCGAGGACGTGTCGCTCGTGGCCAGGCCCGGGGAGACCACCGCGATCGTGGGCTCGACCGGCAGCGGCAAGACCACGGTGCTCGGACTCGTCGCGCGACTGTTCGACGTCACCGGGGGGCGGGTCCTGATCGACGGCCTCGACGTGCGCGACGTGCGTCCGGCCGACGTCTGGCGGGCCATCGGGCTCGTGCCGCAGAAGGCTCTGCTGTTCACCGGCACGATCGCCGACAACCTGCGGTTCGGCCGGGCCGACGCGACCGACGAGGAGCTCTGGGACGCGCTGCGCATCGCCCAGGCCGAGGACTTCGTGCGCGCGATGCCCGACGGGCTCGAGTCCCCGGTGAGCCAGGGCGGCTCGAACTTCTCCGGAGGGCAGCGGCAGCGGCTCGCGATCGCCCGTGCGATCGTCAAGCGCCCGCGGATCTACCTGTTCGACGACTCGTTCTCGGCGCTGGACTACGCGACCGATGCCGCCCTGCGCGCCGCCCTGAAGCCCGTCACCGCCGACGCCGCCGTCGTGATCGTCGCCCAGCGGATCAGCACGATCCGCCAGGCCGACCGGATCGTCGTGCTCGACGAGGGCCGCGCCGTCGGCACCGGCACGCACGACGAGCTCATGGAGACCTCGGAGGTCTACCGCGAGATCGTCCTGTCGCAGCTGTCGCCGGAGGAGGCCCGATGAGCTGGCACGGGGCACCCCAGAAGCCCGCGAAGGCGAACAACTTCCGCGCGACGTTCGGCCGCGTGTTCCGCCGCCTGCTGCTCGACCGCACGATGGTGTTCGCGCTGGCCGCGTTCGGGCTGATCGGCGTGACCCTCTCGGTCATCGGACCGAAGATCCTCGGGCACGCGACGGACATCATCTTCGACGGCTTCATCTCGAGCCAGTTCCCCGAGGGGATGACGAAGGCCGAGGCCGTGGCGTCGCTGAAGGCCGACGGGCAGGACCAGCTGGCCGAGCTCGTCGGCGCGATCGACCTGCAGCCGGGCCAGGGCATCGACATGGGCGAGCTCGGCACGGTCCTGGCGATCGTCACCGTGATCTACGTCGTGTCGTCGCTGTTCATGTGGCTCCAGGGCGTGCTGGCCACCACGGTCGTCCAGCGCATGGTGGCCGACCTGCGCAACGACGTCGAGGACCAGCTCAACCACCTGCCGCTGGCCCACCTCGACCGCCAGGAGCGCGGCGAGATCATGTCGCGCACGACCAACGACCTCGACAACCTCGCCCAGTCGCTCCAGCAGACGCTGAGCCAGATGATCACCAGCATCCTCATGGTCATCGGCACGCTCGCGATGATGTTCTGGATCTCGCCGCTGCTGACGATCATCGCGCTGGTGACGATCCCGGTGGCGATCGCCATCACGGGCGGCGTCATGAAGCGCTCCCAGCCGCAGTTCGTGGCGCAGTGGACGCAGACCGGCCGGCTCAACGCCATCATCGAGGAGTCGTTCACGGGGCACGAGGTCGTCAAGGTCTTCGGACGCCAGCAGGTGGCCGAGGACGAGTTCGCGGCCACGAACGACGAGCTGTTCGGGGCGTCGTTCCGGGCGCAGTTCATCTCGGGCGTCATCCAGCCGCTGATGATGTTCGTCTCCAACCTCAACTACGTGCTGGTCGCGGTGGTGGGCGGGCTCCAGGTCGCCAACGGCACCCTGTCGCTCGGCTCGGTGCAGGCGTTCATCCAGTACTCGCGCCAGTTCACGCAGCCGCTGACCCAGGTGGCCGCGATGGTGAACCTGCTGCAGTCCGGCATGGCGTCGGCCGAGCGGGTCTTCGCGTTCCTCGACGAGGAGCGCGAGCGCCCCGACCGCGTGGACGCCCCCGAGCCCGACCCGCTGCGCGGACGAGTCGTCTTCGATCACGTCGACTTCTCGTACACCGACGAGCCGCTGATCGAGGACCTGTCGCTCGTCGCCGAGCCCGGCCAGACCGTCGCGATCGTCGGTCCCACCGGTGCGGGCAAGACCACGCTGACGAACCTCGTGCTGCGCTTCTACGAGGTCGACGGCGGCCGCATCACGCTGGACGACGTCGACATCGCCGAGATGAGCCGCCGCGAGCTGCGTGACGACTTCGGTGTGGTCCTGCAGGACACGTGGCTGTTCTCCGGCACCATCCGCGAGAACATCGCGTACGGCGCGGACGACCCCTCCGAGGAGCAGATCCTGGCCGCCGCCCAGGCCGCCTCGGTGGACCACTTCGTGCGCACGCTGCCCGACGGCTACGACACGGTGATCACCGACGACGGCGGGGGAGTGAGCGCCGGCCAGCGTCAGCTGCTCACGATCGCGCGGGCGTTCCTGGCGGATCCGGCCATCCTCGTGCTGGACGAGGCGACCAGCTCGGTCGACACCCGCACCGAGGCGCTCGTGCAGTCCGCGATGAACGATCTGCGCTCGGGTCGCACCAGTTTCGTGGTGGCCCACCGGCTCTCCACGATCCGCGACGCCGACCTCATCGTGGTCATGGAAGCTGGCCGGATCGTCGAGCAGGGGACCCACGAGGAGCTCATCGCGGCACAGGGCGCGTACCAACGGCTGTACGCGGCGCAGTTCGCCTCCACGACGTTCACACCGCCCCGATAGGCTGTGCGGGTGTCCACACAGCCCGTCCTCGCCGTCATCGGCCGTCCCAATGTCGGCAAGTCGACCTTGGTCAACCGCATCATCGGACGGCGAGAGGCCGTCGTGGAGGACGTCCCCGGCGTGACCCGCGACCGCGTCCCGTACGACGCGATCTGGAACGGGCGAGCGTTCACCGTCGTCGACACCGGTGGCTGGGACCCTGACGCCAAGGGCATGGCCGAGCGCATCGCCGCCCAGGCCGAGGTCGCCATCGCCGTCGCCGACGCGATCCTGTTCGTCGTCGACGCCACCGTCGGCGCCACGGACATCGACGACAAGGTCGTGAAGCTGCTGCGCGCCTCCGGCAAGCCGGTCGTGCTGGCCGCCAACAAGGTCGACGACCAGAAGGGCGAGCTCGAGGCCGCCAGCCTCTGGAACCTCGGGCTCGGCGAGCCGTACCCGGTCTCGGCCCTGCACGGTCGTGGCAGCGGCGACATGCTCGACGCGATCCTCGACGCGCTGCCCGAGGCCCCCGAGGAGGACTTCGACGCGCCGCGCGGCCCGCGCCGCGTGGCCATCGTCGGCAAGCCCAACGTCGGCAAGTCCAGCCTGCTGAACAAGTTCGCCGGCGAGGACCGCGTCGTCGTCGACAACGTCTCGGGCACCACGGTCGACCCCGTCGACGAGCTGGTCGAGCTCGGTGGTCGGGTCTGGACCTTCATCGACACCGCCGGCATCCGCAAGCGCGTGAAGACCGCCACCGGCCACGAGTACTACGCCAGCCTGCGCACGTCGGCCGCGATCGAGCGTGCCGAGGTCGCCGTCATGGTGATCGACGCCAGCGAGTCGATCTCCGAACAGGACCTGCGCATCATCAACACGATCGAGGAGACCGGCCGCGCCGTCGTGCTGGCCTTCAACAAGTGGGACCTCGTCGACGACGAGCGCCGCTTCTACCTCGAGCGCGAGATCGAGCGCGACCTCGTGCAGATCCCGTGGGCGCCGCGCATCAACGTGGCCGCCCGCACCGGCTGGCACATCGACCGCCTCGTGCGTGCGCTCGACGCGGCACTCGAGGGCTGGGAGACCCGCGTGTCCACCGGCGCGCTCAACTCCTTCCTCGGTCGGCTCGTCGCCGAGCACCCGCACCCGGTGCGCGGCGGCAAGCAGGCGAAGATCCTCTTCGGCACCCAGGCGTCCACGGCGCCGCCGACCTTCGTGCTGTTCACCTCCGGCAAGCTCGAGGCGGGCTACCTGCGCTTCATCGAGCGTCGCCTGCGCGAGGAGTTCGGCTTCGTCGGCAGCCCCATCCACCTCCAGCAGCGCCCGCGCAAGAAGCGCGAGCGTCGCTGATGCGCTCGCCCGTCCCCGACTACCTCGACGAGGTCCTCCAGGCCTGCGGTGGCATCCAGGGCGAGACGGCCGACTACATCCCCGAGCTGGCGAAGGTCGATCCGAGCCTGTCGGCCGTCGCGCTCAGCACGGTGGACGACGCCCACCACAGCGCCGGCGACGCGAAGCACCGCTTCACCATCCAGTCGATGTCGAAGCCGTTCGCGTACGCCGTGGCGATCGAGCACCTCGGCTGGGACGCCGTGCACGCGAAGATCGACGTCGAGCCGTCGGGCGAGGCCTTCAACGAGATCTCGGTGGACTCCGAGACGGGCCGCCCCCACAACGCGATGATCAACGCGGGCGCCATCGCGACCGCGGGCCTCGTGGGCTCGTTCGAGCGCTTCGCGGACTTCGCCTCGCGCCTGGCCGGCCGGGAACTACGGGTCGACGAGGCGGTCTACGAGTCCGAGATGGGCTCCACCCACCGCAACCTCGCGCTCGCCCACCTGATGGCTGCCTACGGCATCGTGGAGGACCCGCGGGACGCTGTCGAGCGGTACGTGCGGCAGTGCTCGCTCGCGGTGGACGTCCGCGACCTCTCGCGGATGGCGGCGACCCTGGCGAACGGTGGCGTGCACCCGGAGACGGGGGAGCGGATCATGGCCGAGCGCACCACACGCCAGGTTCTGAGCGTCATGGCCACGTGCGGTATGTACGACGCGGCGGGGGACTGGCTCAGCACCGTGGGCATCCCGGCCAAGAGCGGCGTCTCGGGCGGCATCATCGGCGTGCTCCCGGGCCAGGTGGGCGTCGCCGTGTTCTCGCCCGGCCTCGACGCGCACGGCAACAGCGCGCGCGGCGTCGAGATGATGCGCCGGCTGTCCGACGACATGGGCATGCACCTGATGAACCCCGGTCGCCCATCGCGATCGGCGCTGGCCGACGTCCGCGTCGAGGACGGGACGACCGTCTACGTGCTCGGCGGTGACCTGCTGTTCGCGAGCGCCGAGTCGCTGATCCGCCACCTGGTGGAGCACCCGCCCGAGACCTCGGAGGTCGTGTTCGACATCAGCCGGGTCGACGAGGTCACCGACGTGGGGCGCCGGATGGCCGCGGAGGCCCGACGCCGCCTGGAGCTGGACGGCCTCGGCGTGACGGTGATCGACTTCGAGGGATCCGACCGGCTGGCCCAGCCGAGCTCCGACTAGGCCGCTGGCCAGAGGTCGAGCTCGACCACCACGGGCGAGGGCAGGCGCCATCGCTCGCGGTGCTCGACCGCAGGGGCGATGAACTTCTCGGGGAGCCTGTCGTGGGACTTCATGTTGTGGTGCTTGCGGCAGAGGCATCGCAGATTCGCCGCACTGGTGGTGCCACCGCGGTCGTGGGCCAGCGCGTGGTCGAGATCGGTCTCGGCCGCTGGCGCTCGACACCCGGCCACGCGACAGGTGCCGTCGCGCCAGTGCAACGCCGCTCGCATCGAGTCCGGTGGCTGGTAGCCCAGGCTGGTGGTGTCCAGTACCCGCCCCACCGGATCGAGGACGAGCCGTCGGAAGAGCGTGGTCTCGGAGGCGGCCAGCTCGCGAACCCACGCGGCGGGAAGCGCGTGGTCGCCGTCGCGGGTGATGCCCGGCCCCTCGGTGAGCCCGACGAGGTCGGCCGCGTCGATGCTGATCGCGATCTCGGCCCGGATGTCGGTCTCGGTGCCGGTGCACGACGTGAGCCAGTGACCGACGAGGTCGGCCTGGCGCTGGTCGCGGGTGCGTCGGTCGATCTCGCCCGTGTCGAGGTCCACCTTCGGCAGCTGCTTCGCCGCCCGCCGGAGGCGATTCCCGACCGCGATGGCGACGTGGGTGGGCAGGAGCGCGTTGAGCCAGGACGTGCCGTCGCCGTTGTGGCTGATGTCGACTCGGCGGGTCTCCACCGCGCGGTCGGCCTGCGCCTCGACCTCCTCGGGCTCGAGCCGTGCGCGCATGCGGTTCAGCCAGGCGCGCAGCTCGCCGACGGGGGGGGAGGGGGCGAAGGGCACGACGCTGGCGTCGAGCACCTCGACCGAGGGCGTGTGCGCCAGCTTGTCGATCGTGTCGGCGATGAGCATGGCTCGCGCAGCGTCGATGGAGCCGTCGCCGAAGGCGATCCACGTGCGAGGTGCCCGCTCGCGCAGGATCCCGGCGTCGTTGACGATGCCCCACACGCGGTGTTCCGTGGTGCGGAGGGCCCGGGCGATCTCGAGGGTGACGCCGCGCCGGCCGAGGTCCTTGCCGATCTCGGGCGCGTCCTCCGCGTCGACCTCGGCGCACCCGGACTCGTGGGCCGTGAGGATCAGCGACCAGGAGGCGAACTCGGCCCGTGCCTGCGCACGTGCCGCGCTCTGCAGCAGCAGCTCCTCGGGTCGTTCCATGTGCTCAATCTAGGGACGACCACTGACAGTTCTGTTGGGCCCGGGATCGCGGTGCGCGCGTCAGAGGCCGAGGTCCTCCTGCACCTTCCGCAGCGCCTCGGCCGACGCGTGCAGCTGCCGCTCCTCGTGCGCCGACATCCGCACGTCCAGCACGCGCGCGACGCCCTTCGCGTTCACGATGCTCGGCAGGGAGAGGGCCACGCCGTCCACCCCGTGGTGGCCTCGATGGACGATGCTGACGGGCAGGACGGCGTTCTCGTCGCTCAGCACCGCCTCGACGATCCGGGTGGCCGAGACGCCGATCGCGTAGTTGGTGGCGCCCTTGCCCTCGATCACGGCATAGGCGGCGTTGCGGACCCGGTCGGTGATGTCGTCGAGTTCGCGGTGGGAGAACGGCCGCGGGTCCTCCGCCGTGGAGGACGGGACCCAGTCGAGGATCGGCACCGGGCCGATGCGGGCCTGGGACCACAGCGCGAACTCCGTGTCGCCGTGTTCGCCCACGATGTCGGCGTGCACGCTGTGCGGCGCCACCCCGGCGCGCACGGCGAGGAGCTGGCGCAACCGGGACGTGTCGAGCACCGTTCCGGACGCCATCACGCGCTCGTCCGGCAGCCCGGTGATCCCCTGGGCGGCCACGGTGAGGACGTCGCACGGGTTCGTCACGAGCACGTAGACGGCGTTCGGGGCGTGCTGCATCAGGACCGGCAGCATCTGTTCGAGGATCCTGACGTTCGTGCCCGCCAGGTCGATGCGTGTCTGGCCGGGGTCCTGCTTCGCGCCCGCGGTGATCACCACCAGGTGGGCGCCGGCGACCACCGACGGGTCGGCCCCGCCGATGATCTGGCTGCTGCCGGTGAACAGGGCGCCGTGCTGCAGGTCCAACACCTCCGCCTCGACCTTCGGCCGGTTCACGTCGTACAGAGCGATGGTGCGCGCGGACCGTCGGATCAGGCAGGCGTAGGCGATCGCCGTGCCCACGCTGCCCGCACCCACGATGGCGACCTTGGAGTTCTCGATGACGGCCATGGCCCCATTGTGAGGTGCCCCCGGCCCGATGACGACCTCGGCGAGACCTGCGCTAGACTCTTGCAGGTTGTCACGGGCTGTAGCGCAGCTTGGTAGCGCACCTGACTGGGGGTCAGGGGGTCGCAGGTTCAAATCCTGTCAGCCCGACCGTGTGATGTCTCAGGACATCGGAAACTCCCGGACCTGCATTTTGCAGGTTCGGGAGTTTTTTCATGTGGTTTTGTGTCGGGGTTGGTCGTC
>NZ_JACEOG010000001.1:2430405-2432183 GCF_013868155.1 Aeromicrobium phoceense | reverse complement strand
TCAGGGGGTCGCAGGTTCAAATCCTGTCAGCCCGACCGTGTGATGTCTCAGGACATCGGAAACTCCCGGACCTGCATTTTGCAGGTTCGGGAGTTTTTTCATGTGGTTTTGTGTCGGGGTTGGTCGTCGCGGTCGGGGTTGATGATCAGGTCGCGGAGCAGTTCTCCGGTGGTGGCGTTGACGACTCTGACGTGGTGGTCGTCGATGAGCAGGGTGACGTGGGTTCGGGTGTGGGTTCGGCCGATGCCGATGTGGGGGAGTTTTCCGGCGATGCAGGTGTTCACGCGTGCATCGGGCGGGCAACGACGCTGGGCGTGCTGGGATCGCGACCGCGTGGCCGGCCGCGGTCTGTCTCCTTCTCGATGCGGAGAACTATAGGTAGCGGCAGACCTGCTCGGGACTGCACGTGTCGGGGTCCGGCTGCGCGGCGTCGTGCCTGAGTTCGGCAATAGTGTCATGCAGGGCGGTGAGCCGAGCGATCTGCTGCTCGATCTCGGCTAGGCGCTCGTCGAGCAGATCGCGCACGTGCTCACACGGCGCGGCGCCGTCATCGCGGATGTCGAGGATCTGGCGGATCTGAGCGAGGGTGAGGCCCGCCGCCTGGCCGCGGTGGACAAAGTCGATCCGGGCGACAGCGACGGGCGGGTAGTCCCGATAACCCGACGGCGTCCGGTCGGCTGGGGGCAGCAGTCCCGACTCCTCATAGAAGCGGAGAGTCTTCGGAGTGGTCCCAGCCGCAGCGGCCAGTTCCCCGATGCGCATCGCGGTCACCTCTCGTTCGGCAGGAGCACGCTTGACCTTCCCCTGCACTGGAACGTCAAGTATGGCTGAACAGATCAGAAGAAGACCGAAGGGTTGAAGGAGACAGCAGCGATGCCTACGAAGTACGACCTTGCCATCATCGGATCGGGCGGCGGGGCGTTCGCCGCGGCGATCCGCGCGACCGCGCTGGGAAAGTCGGTGGTGATGGTCGAGCGCGGCACGCTCGGCGGGACCTGCGTGAACACTGGGTGCGTGCCGTCGAAGGCGCTCATTGCCGCGGCTGGCGCGCGGTACTCCGCCGCCGACGCCCCGGACCGTTTCCCGGGGATCTCAACGACAGCGGGCCCAATCGACATGCCCGCGCTGGTCGCCGGAAAAGTGGCGCTGGTCGAGTCGCTGCGGGGCGAGAAATACGCCGACGTTGCTGAATCCTACGGCTGGCAAGTGCGTCAGGGAGTCGCCGCGTTCGCGGGCTCGCCTGATGCGCCGGCGCTGAACATCACCGCCGCCGATGGGATGGCCGCGACCGTCGAGGCCGAGCACTACATGGTCGCAACCGGCGCTCGACCGTGGGTCCCGCCGATCGAGGGCCTGGATAGCGCGGGGTACCTGACCTCGACCACGGCCATGGAGCTGCTCGAGGTCCCCAGGTCTCTCCTCGTCCTCGGCGGTGGCTACGTCGCCTTGGAGCAGGCCCAACTGTTCGCCCGACTCGGCTCCGAGGTCACGCTGCTGGCCCGCTCCCGACTCGCATCGAAGGAGGAGCCTGAAGTCTCCTGGGCGCTTGAGGACGTCTTCGCCGATAATGGCATCCGCGTCGTTCGCCGCGCGGTGCCCACCCGGGTGACCCGGGCCGCAGGGACCGGGCTGGTCGTGGTGACCGCGGACGTATCCGGCGTCTCGCAGGACTTCCGCGCCGACCAAGTCCTGGTAGCCCTCGGACGCCGCCCCGTCACCGACGGACTCAACCTCGACTCTGTCGGAGTCAAGACAGGGGAGTCCGGCGAGGTGGTCGT